>DYRK01000700.1:0-1131 GCA_020718785.1 Desulfatirhabdium butyrativorans
AGAACCGGTCATGAGGGTTTGAAATTTCAGATTTCACATAATTCTTCCTTTACCGAATTCGCTGAAAGATAATCCGGAGTTGCCGAAACGATTTGAGTCTGTTTTAAGCAGGGGCGTTTTACAGTAAAACGACTTTGCAAGTCGTCTTTCCGATCCGGCGTGCTGAAATGAAATTTTAGCGTTTTTCCGATCTGGAGTGCTAAAATTTCATTTCAGCACGCCGGAGTTACTGAAACGATTTGAAAAATCGTTTTACTGTAAAAACGCCTGTGCTAAAATTTCATTTCAGCTCAGCACGCCGGAGTTGCTGAAACGATTTGAAAAATCGTTTTACCGTAAAACGACTTTCTCACTGCTGAATATCCTGCTCGAGAATATCTTCATCACTCCCGCCGGGGCTGATTTCGTCAATGGGATGACGGGATGACGGCTTGCGGGGATTGGATTCCATCGGCTTTACAGGCTTAGTGGAAGGTGTAGTCGAAGGATAGCCGGAAGTTCTTCTCTGCTGAGTCCGCAATGATCGGATAAGACCTTCCAATTCCTCTGTTTTTTTCTGTAAGGCTTTTACCTTATCCGTATCATTTTTGAAATTCTCATACATCAGCGACAGCTTTTCCTCATAAGCCTCTTTCTGATTTTTCAGCGCAATGTCAAGCGTTTCCTTAGTTATCTTACCGGAAGAACTGCCTGAAAACTCTCCGCGCAACTTGTCAACGGATTCCTTTGTTTTACTCACCGTGTCGGAAACCTGCGCCAGATTTTCCGTAAATTTTTTATCAAGCGCATCAACGGCTGACCGGGCGTCATTTGCCTTCATATCGCTCATTTCTTTGCGGAACGGCGACAAGGCTCTCTCTATCTGGCTTTCCACGCCTTCCATATCTTTTTTGTCTGCTTTGGAAGCCCTGAGTTCATCTAAACTTTTCTCTGCTTTTTTCAAAGTCTCTCTAAGGGAAGCAGCAGATTTTTCGATTTTTGAGAAAATCTCATCTCCTGCGGAAATCTTTTTCCCCAAGTCCTCTTCCAGTTTCGCATATTGCGCTGTCAGAGACGTCAGCTTGGATTCGAAATCTTTTGAAAGAGTCTGAACCTCTGCGGATCCGCTGCTGTGTATTTTTTCGAATTTGC
>DYRK01000700.1:1231-2979 GCA_020718785.1 Desulfatirhabdium butyrativorans
ACCCGGTTTACCCCTCTGACTTCATTGATAATACGGTTGGAAATTATCCCCAGAAGTTTATGGGGCAGTTTTGCCCAGTCCGCGGTCATGGCATCCTTGCTCGTAACAGCCCGGACAGCCACAATATTTTCATAGGTCCGCCGGTCTCCCATGACTCCGACGCTTTTGATCGGCAGCAGAACAGCAAAAGACTGCCAGAGTTTTTTATAATAACCGTTTTTTCGGATTTCTTCAAGCAAAACTGCATCCGCCTCTCTCAATATCGAAAGCCGTTCTTCAGTAACTTCGCCAAGAACCCGGATAGCAAGCCCCGGGCCCGGAAAAGGCTGTCGCCATACCAAATCTTCATGAAGACCGATTTCTTTGCCCAATGCGCGTACTTCGTCCTTGAACAGATATCTGAGCGGTTCCACAAGCTTGAGTTTCATTTTTTCAGGAAGTCCGCCCACATTGTGATGCGATTTGATCACAGACGTCGGTCCCCCGAATGCCGAAAGAGATTCGATAATATCCGGATACAGAGTTCCCTGTGCCAGAAATTCCGCGTCTTTTATTTTTCCGGCTTCATCTTCAAACACATCCATAAACACTTTGCCGATGATTTTCCGTTTCTGTTCCGGGTCAGTGACTCCTGCCAGCGCGGTCAGAAACCGGTCTTTGGCATTCACAAAGCGGATAACAATATCAAGATTCTGTTTCAGCGTCTTTTTCAGCTTTTCAGCCTCGTCTTTACGCAGAAGTCCGTTGTCCACAAAGATACAGGTCAGATTTTTCCCCACAGCCTTGTGAATAAGCATTGCCGTGACCGAAGAATCAACGCCGCCGCTGAGTCCGAGAATCACCTTTTTGTCTTTCACGCGTTCCTGTATCTGCGCCACTGCTTCTTTGGCAAAGGATTTCATTGTCCAAGTCCGTTTGCACCCGCAGATATCTGTAAGAAAAGTTCTGAGAATATGCTTGCCTTTGGGCGTATGTTCAACTTCAGGATGAAACTGAACTCCGTAAAGACGTTTTTCCGGATGAACAATGGCTGCAAATTCCGTGTTTTCCGTAGAAGCAAGGATTTCAAAGCCTTTGGGAATGCTGACCACTGAATCGCCGTGACTCATCCAGCAGGTTGTTTTTTTGTCAATTCCTTTGAAAAGCCCGCGGGTATTGTCTTTGATAAGCAGCTCAGCAAATCCGTACTCGCGTTTTCCCGCGCCTTTGACCTTGCCGCCCAGAGCATCCACCATGAAATGGATGCCGTAACAGATTCCTAGTACCGGAATGCCCAAATCCAGAATGGATTTATCGGCTTTCGGCGCGTTTTTTTCATAAATGCTCGAAGGCCCGCCCGAAAGAATAATTCCTTCGGGTTTCAGTTTTCTGACAGCCGCGATGTCAATCGCGGGCGGCTCTATGCGGCAGTAAACCCGGGCTTCCCGGATCCGCCTTGCGATCAACTGGTTGTATTGTGAACCGAAATCTATGATGAGAATCATAATAATGTCCTTTTTGTCTGTTGCCGGTTACTTTTCGATCAGTTTATACGATCTGCATGAATAAGTCAACGGATAGCTGCTTTATGTCCTCCTTTCCGGACAAGCCCCGGAAAACACCTCTCTCGTTCCCAAGCCCAAGCTTGGGAACGCACTTGCACACAAAGCCCCTGCTTTGCGCCCCGGAAGCAGGGCTTCCATAGCAAGTCCGTTACGAAGCCGGGGCTTCATAACGAGAATTCTTAACGAGTCAACGGATAGCTGCTT
>DYRK01000701.1 GCA_020718785.1 Desulfatirhabdium butyrativorans
GACCTATGATTTTTATGATTAACTGATTACTATGATTTTTTCCTCGTTCCCAAGCTGGGGCTTGGGAACGAGAAAAAATTTGGTTCAAGTCTCCGGACTTGAACCTTTTCCTCGTTCCCAAGCCCTGGCTTGGGAACGCATCTGCGCCCGAAGCCCCGGCTTCGGACCGTCTCCCGTCACGGGAAGCTGGGGCTTCCCCGGCAAGCAGGGGCAAAAAATATTTTGCCCTTACAAGCTGGGGCTTGGGAACGAGAAAAAACGATTTGCAAAATCGTTTTACAGTAAAACGGCTTTGCAAGCCGTTTTGTTTCTGTCTGAGCAGTGTGAAAAAACGATTTGCAAAATCGTTTTACAGTAAAACGGCTTTGCAAGCCGTTTTGTTTCTGTCTGAGCAGTGTGAAAAACGATTTGCAAAATCGTTTTACGGCATAATATTAAGGAAAATAAGACGTTATATGAAACATATTGCGGTGGTCGGCAAGCTGCTGGCCCTGTGCTGCATTTTTTTTCTTACCTTATTTATATTGGGAGGCTGTGCAGGACAGAAAATTTTTCAGAAAGAGGAGCCTGTCAGAACGGAAACCAAAGTTTCTGAGCGTCCCGATGTCAGACCCATCGAGGAGATTCAGACTCAAGCCGAATCCGGAAAAACAGAGAGTCTCAAATCGGGATTTCCCGCTCCGGTTCATGTCGAAGATATAGAACCAATACCCGCGGCAAAAAGAATTTCTCCCGCGCCGCATTTTCCGACAGAGGAAAAAAAGCCTAAAAAAGACCGCGGCACTTCAAAACCTGCATCTGAATCAAAAGCCGGTCAGATTGTTCTGGAATTCGACAATGCCGATCTTTACGAGGTGATCCGCGAACTGGCAAAGCATCTGGGCATCAATTATATTGCCGAACCGGGAATTCAGGGAACTGTCAGCATTCACACAGCCGGATATCTGAAACAGGACGATTTGTTTCCGGTTTTTTTTCAGATACTCGAAGCCAACGGACTGACCGCGGTAAAAGAAGGCAGCCTTTATAAAATTGTGAGATTCAAAGACGCGTCACGAATGCCCATTGCTTCACGTTTCGGAGACGCGGGAGCGGAACTTCGGCCCGAAGAGCGGGTCATTATTCAGATTATTCCGCTGAAATATATCTCGGTGCAGGAAGTGACTAAGCTGCTTACTCCGTTTATTTCCGCGGAAGGAACGCTGGTTTCCCATGAAGAATCCAACACCCTGCTGCTGGTTGACAGGCATATAAATGTCATGAAAGCCTTGAAATTAATCGAGGCATTTGATGTCAATGTGTTTGAAAAAATAGCGCACCGGATTTTTCATCTACAATATGCCGACGCGGAAGAAACCGCAAAATCGCTTGAGACTGTAATCTCATCTTACGGAACCGGGAACAAGGAAAGCGTCAAAATTCTTCCTATCAAGCGGCTGAATATCCTGATTGTCATTTCCGCGATTCCCCATGTGTTCGAAACCGTGGAATGGATGATTCGGCAATTGGATGTACAGGGACATGATGTTGATCCGCGGATTTATGTGTATTCTGTCAAAAACGGAGCAGCCGAAGAATTATCCGAACTGCTGAACGGTGTGTTTTCACGCGGGGCAGCGAAGCAGGAAAAAACCGAAACTGTAAAAAGAGAGGTTCAGAATGATCAGACTTCTCAGGAAAAAAAGCCGGAAACTCCGAAACTGACTATTGAAGCGATGATGGGCGCGGTCACATCTGCCAAGAAACCGGAAAAAATTGCCGCGGGAAAAATTTCTGAAGGTCAGGGTTCCGGAACCTTGAAAGGCGAGGTCAAAATCACGCCGGACAAAGTCCGCAATGCCCTGATTATCGAAGCAATTCCCAAAGATTACCAGATCATCGAGAGCATATTGAAACGCATAGATGTCCTTCCCCGGCAGGTTTTGATCGAGGTGACAATCGCGGAAATCAGTTTGGACAGCAAAATAGAAATGGGCGTGGAATGGCATTATGTCCGGGGATCCGGCAGAAAACCTTCGACTTCCACGTTAAACGCGGATATCGGCGCGGCAGGTCTGCAATATGTAATCGGTCAGGCAGAACGATGGAGCGCGGCATTATCCGCGCTGGAAACGGATAAAAAGGTCAATATCCTGTCTTCGCCCACGGTTTTAGCTTCTGACAACAAAGAAGCAAATATCAATGTTTCCACCGAAGTGCCGGTGGCAAGTGCGAAATATACGCGTGATGATTCGAAAACCATTGAAACCAATGTCCAATACAAAAATACCGGTGTGATTCTGTCCGTGACGCCGCATATCAACGAGCATGGTCTTGTTACAATGGATGTCAGTCAGGAAGTCAGCGAGCAGAGCGAAAATGTGGCTGTGGGTGAAAATGATTCGCGTCCTTCCTTTTTTAAAAGAAGCGTCAAAACTTCTCTGACCGTAAAGCACGGGCAGACTATCGTTATCGGCGGGCTGATCCGCGAAAACCGGAACATGGGATTTGCAGGTGTTCCCTGCCTCGGAAAAGTGCCGTTTCTGCAATATCTGTTCGGCAAAAAATCGGATTCCAGCGACAAAACCGAACTGATTATCCTGATTACGCCGCGCGTTATTGCCACGCTGGAGGATGTGGACGCGGTTACCGAAGAATTTAAAAGCAAAGTGGGAAATGTTTTAAACCGCGGCAATTAAAAATCTCCCCTGCCTCTCGTCCCCCCTGCCTCTCGTTCCCAAGCCCCAGCTTGGGAACGCACTTGCCGGGGAAGCCCCGGCTTCCCGTGACGGGATGGAGACTGCCCGAAGCTGGGGCTTCGGGAGCAGACGCGTTCCCAAGCTGGGGCTTGGGAACGAGAAAAGCCGGGGCTTGGGAACGCACTTGCCGGGGAAGCCCCGGCTTCCCGTGACGGGGACACTGCCCGAAGCTGGGGCTTCGGGAGCAGACGCGTTCCCAAGCTGGGGCTTGGGAACGAGAAAAGTGGGGACGCGTTCCC
>DYRK01000702.1 GCA_020718785.1 Desulfatirhabdium butyrativorans
ACCTTTAACGCCATTGCTCACAAGTCCAAAAAAGAAGACAAAGACGGAAATCTGATCGGCAGAAGTCTGCTCGGATTTTTGAAAGCCGATGTGGACAATCTGGGGCTGATTTTCAGTCTGGGATTGGGAGAACATCTTTCCGCTGCCCGGCTTTCCTGCCTGTCCCGAATGCTGAATCTCTTTTTTTCGGAATATCTCGTGGAACTGGCAAAAGAGAAATTTCAGGATATGTATGTGGTGTTTGCGGGCGGAGATGATCTCTTTGTGGTGGGACCCTGGCATCAGAGCATTGCCTTTGCCATTGAACTGAGAAAAAAGCTCTCTCTTTTTTGTGCGGAAAACAAAGACATCACGCTTTCCGCGGGCATTCTGGTCGGCAAGCCCAGAATGCCTATGCGAAAAGCCGCCGAGCTTGCAGAAGAGGCATTGGAAAAAGCCAAAGCTGCGCCAGACAAGGATTCAGTCTGTGTTTTCGGAGAAACGGCAAAATGGGATGAATTGGAGCAATTGATTGAGTGGGGCAAAAAATTCGACAAGGCTTTGGAAGATAAGGAGAGAACCGGATTCAGCACAGCTTTTCTGTACCGGCTGCTGACTTATCACCGCATGTATCGGCAATTTAAGCGGGAAGATCAAAGTAAAATCCGTTTCGGCAGATATTTGTCGCTGGCGCATTATGATATTGGCAGGAATATCCGAAAAGAAAAGTATGACAATCAGAAAGAATTGAATATGCTGTTGCATATTTTCGCTGTCTCATATTCCAAGCCGCAGGGGATTGAACGACTTAATATTCCTTTATATTACGCCATCAATCTGAACCGGAGCAATTAATCCGGAGTGCAAAAATAAGCGCAGCGTTTTTTTGCAGTGCGAAAAATCGCTTCGCTCTATTTTCGCACTCCGGAAGGAGCGGACACCATGAGTTATTTTGACGAAAAAGGCAATATCCGAGTGGCGCTTTTAGAAACAGATGCCTACAAATTGGCTCAAACTTTTGTGAGACCGAGAGCCGAGGGAAGAGAAAGAGTTAATCCTCTGACCTCTGCTCAACTGCGGCGTTTTTTCGGTGAATTCAGACAATTGGAAAAAAAGGTGAGGGCAAAGGACTTTGACGCGGTCAAGCCTCTGATCAAAATGGTCAAATCCAAAGCGAGCTATGCCGCGAATCCGAAGAACCGGAAAATACCGGATGCGTTCAAAAAGTTTCTGATTGAAAACGTGGACAAGATCAATGAAGAAAAAGACTTCAAAGCCTTTATGCTGCATTTTGAAGCGGTGGTCGGTTTTTGTTACGGATTAGGCATGAAAAACGATTGAAAGGAAGAGATGATGATACTGAACTCGCTGAAAATCCTCACAGGACAGATCGAAGTCCTCACAGGGCTTCACATCGGCGCGTCCCATGCAGATATTGAAATCGGCGGCTTGGACAATCCGATCATCAAAGACCCCTGGACCCGTCTGCCTTATATTCCCGGGTCTTCTCTGAAAGGAAAACTGCGTTCCCTGATGGAAATGAAAACAGGGAAATTCACGGAAGACGGCAAGCCCTGCGATTGCGCCGAACCGAATTGTCCGATATGCCCGGTTTTCGGGACTTCGGCAAAGAAACGCCCGGCAAATTTAGGTCCGACACGGATTATTGTCCGAGACGCGTATCTTTCCAAAAAATGGAAAAAACTTTTTGAAGAAGGCGAACTGATTCCGGAAGTCAAATATGAGAATGCCATCAACCGGATCAGCGGCGTGGCAAATCCCCGCCCCCTTGAACGTGTGCCAGCCGGCGTGGAGTTTGACTTCTCCATTTCCTTCAAAGTCTTTGACACGGATCCGGAATCGTATTTCGACACGGTGCTGAAAGCAATGGCAATGTTGGAATCGGACGCCTTGGGCGGCGCCGGCTCACGAGGATGCGGACAAATCCGCTTTGTGAATGTCCTGATTGACAATGAGAAACAAGCCGAAGATTTTTTGAACTCATACAGGGAGTCATCATGCTCTGCCGATACCGCGTCAAAACCGAGTCCCCGCTCATAACGCCGCTGATGTCCGACACTTTTTTCGGGCATTTCTGCTGGGCAGTCCGCTATCGGGAAGGCGAGTCATTTCTTACGGATTTCCTCAATGGCTACTCGGAGGGCAAAACCGCGCCGCTGCTCTTTTCATCCGCATTTCCGAGCGGCTGTCTGCCCCGCCCCGCGCTGCCCGCGCCGAGCCGTCAAAGGCTCAAGATATTTGTGAGCAAACATTTTCACGATGATGTATTTGAGGGCGTCTCCAAGTTGAAGAAATGGAGTAAAAAGAAATGGGTTTCGCTCTCGCAATGGAAGCGACTTCGAGAGAATTATTCAGACCTGAATTTGTATGAAATCTTTCTTGAATCCGATACAGACAAAGACGACTACGCTGTTGCAACTGAAATTGCAGCATCCAATACCATCAACCGCCTGAGCGGAACTGTGCCGGAAGAGGGCGGCGGCGGACTGTTTCACCGAGTCAAATCTTGGTTTCAGCATCCTTTTGATCTGTATGTGGAAATTAATGACTCGCAAGTACGAGACATTGCGGATTGGTTTCTCACAGAATATCTCCCGCAAAACGGTTTCGGTGCAGACAAATCCGTAGGCATGGGCTGTCTTTCCATTCAAAGAGATACGAATTTTGATGAGCAAATCCTCAGACTGGAAAATGCCAATGCCCGGGTTTCGCTTTCGCTGGCATCTTTTCCGGGAATCGGCGACTACAAAGCTTTCTACCGTCTCAAAAGCAAATTCGGAAAATTGGGCGGAAATTTTGCTTTTTCCAGCCCGAGCGGCGGCGATCCCAGACCCTTCAAAAAACCGATACTGATGTATGAACCCGGCGCGGTCTTTTTCTGTTCCCAAGCTTTGAACACAAAGGCGCTCCTGAGCAATGTCCATTCGGACCCGCGTATTCGTCATTGCGGCATTCCGCTGACCCTGCCGTTTTT
>DYRK01000703.1 GCA_020718785.1 Desulfatirhabdium butyrativorans
TAAGCGACCGACCTTAAAGACTTATAATTTTTTTGCGGCAGAACAGGCATTTTTGCCTGTTCATGGTAAAGGTCAGACAGAAATGTCTGACCTACCGAATCTTATAAATCATAATGGTCGGTCAGACAGAAGCGACCTTAAAGACTTATAATTTTTTTGCGGCAGAACAGGCATTTTTGGCAGAACAGGCATTTTTGCCTGTTCATGGTAAAGGTCAGACAGAAATGTCTGACCTACCGAATCTTATAAATCATAATGGTCGGTCAGACAGAAGCGACCTTAAAGACTTATAATTTCTTTGCGGCAGAACAGGCATTTTTGCCTGTTCATGGTAAAGGTCAGACAGAAATGTCTGACCCGCCGAATCTTATAAATCATAATGGTCGCTCGCTTACCTCTCACCTCATCTCCAATTGCCGATCAGCAAAAAGGGCGCCCAGTAGCCTGGGTGACGGTAACGCCTTGAAGACATGAGTTTTTTCTGGGCGTTCTGCAAGGCTTTTGCCTTTGAGATTCCCCGGGTTTTAAGTTCCTGATAAAATTGTCTGCTTGCCAGGGCTGTGGCTTCGTCATCCACATACCATAATGTTGCCAGCGCTGACTTTACTCCTGCTTTTAATGCCAAACCCGCAAGCCCCATCGCAGCCCGCTCATCTCCCTGGGCAGTCTGACACGCGCTGAGGGTAAGTAATTCAACGGGCTGTTTCCTTGAACTTCCGAACCGGATAATCTCTGAAAAGCTGTTCATGGTCAGGCTGCCGTTGTATGTGAGCAGAAAACTTTCCCCGACAGTTCCGCCGAAGACTCCGTGAGTGGCAAGATGAATATAACTATACGGATTTTTTCTGAACTCGCCTGTCAGATTATCCGCAGTATAGCTTTCATTCAGCAAAACTGTTTTGCCGTTCATAATGCGCCGCACATCTTCCAGTTCCCTGGGAACATCCGGCAGGGGCGGGAAATCCTGCACGCTTTCCGAAAGACCGGCAAGAAGAATTTCACTGCTGTCCGGCGCATCAGCGGTTCCGAAATCGGTCAGCGTGACCGCGGGAAGGGTTCCTACAGCATATTTTTCCATCAGATATCCGCTTCCGTCATGCAATGCTGAAAACGGTATCAGGCGAAGTACGCCGTCCGGAACCGCAAGCAGGGTGTCAATTTCTCGTTCTGCCAGAAGTGATTCTATCGGACTTATCAGCCAGTCGTACAGTTGCTTTGCCTCATAAAAAAACTGATTGGTAGAACGGGTCTGCAAGCGTTCCCGAAAACGCATGACCGTCTGCCTGAGTTGTTCCGAGTCTGCCGGAATCCGGACATATCTCATTCCGTCGGGCAGTGTAAGCAGAAGTACCGGTTTTTTCGGCAGAAGAATCGGATAAATCACTGCTGTACGGGCATCGCTGCGATCCAGAGTAGTGACGCTTCGCGCAGTGACGCATTCATCCGCGAAGAAGCTCTCCAACTCTGCGGTCTTCAGAAGTTCCATCACATCTCTGGCTTCTCTTATTTTGCGTTCCAGTCCTTCGTCTTTCAAGGATTCTGCCTGTTCCAGCAGCAATGCGGCAAGCTCCAGATAAACCGGCCTGATGTGAGACATCAGAACGTCTTTCCGGCTCCGGTATCCTCTGTAAAGGGACTGCCGGACAGGATTCAGCACAGATACAGCCTTATAATAAACTTTGACCGCGTTTTCAATATCTCCGCCCGCGGCGTAAAGTCTGGCGGACTGCCATTGCCAGAGATATGAAATTTCAGGGCAGTTTTCCTGTTCTGCGAAAAAAATTGCCTGCCGGGTCAGAGCGAAGGCTTCTTCTTTCCGCGAGCGGTCTTCATACAACTGACCCATATATCCGTAACTATATGAAAGAAGACGGTTGTTTTTCAGCGATTCGGCAATTTTCAGCGCGTCTTTCAGATTATGATACCGGATGGAATCAAGCTTTTCGGCATTAATATCCGAGTCATTATCTTCGGGCTTTATATTCCGGATGAGCGTATCAAGTGAAATCAGATTCATGGCTTTGGAATAATCATCCGGCATATTGCAGATATAGCCCAAAGCCTCGTTCAGGGCAGTCTTTATGTTTTCGCTGTTCCCTGCTTCGGACATGACAAAAAGCAGATTTATCAGCACATTGGCTTTCAGCACAGACATATCGGGATCGGATTCGCCCGCGGCAGAGATATTCTTCAGGCATTCATCATAATTATCTGCTGCTCCCTGATAATTTTCATCCGCGACAAAAATATTGGCAAAATTGTTCAGCGCGGCTGCCAGAATTCGGGGATTTTCCGTCAGACGGGCTTCTGCGACGCCTTTGCTCAGATATTCGAAGGCGCGCTGCATATTCCATACAGAAAGATAAGTATCGCCCAACGCGCTGAAAAACAGGGCTGTATTGCCTTTGTTATTCCTTTTTTCAATAAAAGGCAGCGCACCCGAAAGCAGGGACAAAGCTTTCTGCTGATGTCCGAGAGCCTGATATGCCTGAGCCAGATATGTGAGAGTATCTGCATACAGACCAGGGTCCTTCTCTTTGCTGTCGTAAAACATAATCTGTTCCCATAGCTCTGCCGCATGTCCCATATCGCCTTTAAGGTAATATTCTTTGCCCTGTGCAAAAATTTCCGTGAATGTTTCTGCATATACCGCGGATTCTGCACCGAACCAGCCGAAAATATTGATTATAATAAGTATAATCAGTTGTCTGTGTTTCATTTATTCCTCTGTGAATTGACGATTTTGCAAATCGTTTTACGACGGATTTCAAAAACGCAAATTATACCGACGGGCAGATCGAAAATGCCCTCCCGACCGCTCCCGGCGGATTGACAAATCCGCCGGAAATGCTTGGGATTTGTCAATCCCAAGCGAGCATTTCCGAGTATTTCGGGAAAACTTTCAATCTACTGAGTGTATATAATGTTACGATTCATTTTTCAACTGCTTTCTTTGCTTTTTACTGTCCGGA
>DYRK01000704.1 GCA_020718785.1 Desulfatirhabdium butyrativorans
GTAATTTCTTCAAGAATGGTCTCCCGGATTTCCGTTCCCAGGATGAGCTTTGCTGTCATTATGTCTGATCTCCTTTCATAAAAAATTATAGGGGCATGTCGGCGACATACCCTCCCATTAAATTATAATACACAGATTCAATCGTAGGGGCATGTCGGCGACATGCCCTCCCATTAAATTAACCTAACTTGCCACCTATAAACCTTCAGACAGCGGAAAATCGGGGTTTTCGCGAAAACTTCCGTTTTTTCACTTATAATAATTTCAGATAGTTTTCTGTAGGTAGCAAGTTGGGTTAAATTATAATACACAGATTCAATCGTAGGGGCATGTCGGCGACATGCCCTCTGCCCTCAGATTAATAAACAAATTTATACACCAGTTCCGCCTTTAGACCGATTGTCAGCAAGCTGTTCCGACAACTCGCCTAAAGGCGGAACTGCAAACCGAGTCTTTTTAGATCAATAAAAACGCTATGTCAAGAAAAGTCGGCTTGAAACATTTCGGTCTGTTCGTAATTTATTTCCGGAGTGCAAAAACAGAGCGAAGCGATTTTTTGCATCCCGCTGAATTTCCTGAAATATGCAAAAAACCGCTGCACTCTATTCGTAAATTGTTTCCGGAGTGCAAAAATAGAGCGAAGCGATTTTTTGCACCGTGCCGAATTTTCTGGAATATGCAAAAAACCGCTGCGCTCTATTCGTAAATTGTTTCCGGAGTGCAAAAATAGAGCGAAGCGATTTTTTGCACCGTGCCGAATTTTCTGGAATATGCAAAAAACCGCTGCACTCTATTCGTAAATTGTTTCCGGAGTGCAAAAATAGAGCGAAGCGATTTTTTGCACCGTGCCGAATTTTCTGGAATATGCAAAAAACCGCTGCGCTCTATTTTTGCACTCCGGAGTTATGCACTCCGGAGTTATGAATTAAAGCGGAAAAGGCACAGCGGAAAGCCCCCGCGTTTCATCCAAGCCGAACATGAGATTCATATTCTGAACTGCCTGACCTGCCGCGCCCTTGACCAGATTGTCAATTGCCGATATAATAATCAGGCGGTTATTCCGAGCTTCGATTCTGAATCCGATATCGCAGTAATTGCTTCCCCGGACATTCCGCGTATCCGGGACAGCGTTGTCCGGGCATAGACGGATAAAGGGTCTGCCCGCATAAAATTCAGCTATACATTCCCGAATATCCGCTTCACTGACTTTGCGGGCAAGCGTTGAATATGCGGTGGTCAGCATTCCGCGGGACATAGGCACAAGATGCGGAACAAATGTTATTGTTACCGGCTCCCCGGCTTCACGGCTCAGAACTTCTTCCATTTCAGGCCTATGACGGTGATTTCCCACTTTGTAAGCCTTGAAAGATTCGGTCACTTCGCAGAAATGTACTGTCAGCGAAGGAGAACGCCCCGCGCCGCTCACGCCTGATTTTGAATCTGCGATAATGCTGTGAATATCCAGCAGCTTGTTTTTCAACAAGGGAATCAGCGGCAATAGCAGGCTCGTGGGATAACATCCGGGATTGCCGACTATCGCCGCCTCTTTTATTTTGTCCGCGTAAACTTCGGAAAGCCCGTAAACCGCACTGGAAAGCAGGTCTTTTGCCGTATGGGGCTGATAAAAAAGCTCATAAGCCGAGACATTGCCGAATCTGAAATCCGCAGAAAGATCAACGACTTTTTTGCCCTGCTTCACAAGATCGGGGACAAAAGCCATCGGAAGCTTATGAGGAAGAGCCGTGAAAACCGCATCTGTTTTTTCAGAAATACTGTCAACTGAAAATTCTTCACAGACTAAATTCACCGCGCCTGCCATTGAAGGAAACACCCTGTCAAACCGGACTCCGGCATATTGCCGGGACGTAACCGCGGTCAGTTCCATATCAGGATGTCCGGCAAGTATCCGCACAAGTTCCGCGCCTGCATATCCGGTCGCACCGACCACACCCGCTCTGATCATATCTGCTTCACTCCTTTTCGAAAATCAAAACTTTTCCGGGACGGATTTTCCGGGGGTCTATATTCGATTTTTCAGCTTTTTCTTTCCATGCCGTACCGGTTCCGAATACTTTTTTGCAAATCTGAGAAAAAGTATCGCCTTTTTTTACTTTATAAGCCGCACGCCCCTCTCCGAGTTCCCGGACTTCTCCGGACTTCATCGCCTTCTCCAATTCTGAAATATCATCTTGAGAAAGCTCTTTTTTAACCGTATTTTCAGGAGGAGATTCTTTCGGAGCTTCGGCAATACCCGGAGAATCTGCTGCTGATGTCGGCTGATCGGATTTCGGCACATCAGTACGCGGGATTTCCGGTTCTTTTTCCGCAGGCTGATTTTCCTGCATAGTATCCGAACCCGCTGTTTCGGCAGCCGGCGTTTCAGGCTGTTCCTTTGGGACCGGCAATTCACCCGGCTGTTTCACATTCTCCTGTGTAACCGGGGACTGAATCAAAGTCGTAGTAACCGCGGTCGTGCTTGTCGTGGTCGTCGTAGTGGTCGTGCTTATGACGGTTGCAGTGACGACAGTTTCTGCTTTTTTTCGCGTATCCGGTTCAGCAGCCGATGAATAGAAAGATGCCGCTATAGCTCCTATTTTGGGAGATACAAAATTTCCCAGTACTGTCGTTATGGCCGCGGCTGCCGCAAACCATAATATTGCCCGCAAAACCTCTTTTTTATCCATTATGTTACTCCTGAATCTGAAAGGTTCGAAATGTATCTGCCGACACTAACAGATTTCTGATAACTATGTCAAGTTTATATTGTAACCCATCGTTTTCTCTCGTTCCCAAGCCCCAGCTTGGGAACGCACTTGCCGGGGAAGCCCCGGCTTCCCGTGACGGGAGACGGACCGAAGCCGGGGCTTCGGGCGCAGATGCGTTCCCAAGCAGGGGCTTGGGAACGAGAAGAACTTAACAGGAGGATGCTGCCGTGAAATTTATTGAAAAAGTAAAGGATATTGCCAAA
>DYRK01000705.1 GCA_020718785.1 Desulfatirhabdium butyrativorans
TTGCAAACCGTTTTTGCCGATAAAACGATTTGCAAAATCGTTTTACGAAAGCACAGGTTGTGCCAGCAGTGAGCTATATACGCCGACAACTTAGGGATATCAACCCTTTTTATAAAAAATCATCATGACAGACTGGAAGTTTTCAGATTGGATTTTCAGGAGATCGTTGCGAGGACTTGAACCGCAGATTTTTACAGATGATAAGGATTACGCAGATTTTGTTCTCTCAATCGGTGTAATTCATACTTTTTTGTCTGAACCAAATAACGCTCGCTGTAACCGGACATTCTTTGATTTAAAAAATGTAGGGGCAACCCCCTGTGGTTGCCCCTCACTCAACATGATAATTTTTTGGAAGATTACACAGATAAGGGCAGCAGATAAGGGCAGCCACAGGGGGCTGCCCCTACAGTTTTACCTGCTGCCTGCAACCGCCATGATGTCTTTGACCGTGATGCAGCCGTCATCATCTTTGATTTAAAAAAATGTAGGGGCAACCCCCTGTGGTTGCCCCTCACTCAACATGATAATTTTTTGGAAGATTACACAGATAAGGGCAGCAGATAAGGGCAGCCACAGGGGGCTGCCCCTACAGTTTTACCTGCTGCCTGCAACCGCCATGATGTCTTTGACCGTGATACAGCCGTCATTATCCAGATCAAAGAAAGGATCATACTTTTCATCGCCTTTGCAGGTGTTCCAGATGTCGGTAATGACTCCGATATCTGCATCGTCAATCACGCCGTCGCCGTTGAAGTCATAGCGGATGCCTTGTTCAGCGGTGCTGATTTCGACTCCGGATTCATTGCCGGAATCCGAAACAGAGATTTCCGCTTTGACGGTCCCGTGTGCTTCTAAGGTAACAGTTTCGCCGCTTTCGGACAGGATGTCATCTCCCTGATGTTTCCGCAGGGTGAGCAGACCGCTTTGTCCGCTTGCGCTCATCAGAAGAATACGGTAGTCGCCGTTTTCCAGAGAGGGCAGTTTCACGAAGCGGTATCCGTCAATATCCGTGCCGAAAGTTGCGCCGGGAATATGGCCGCCTTTGGTCCCGAAACTCTGCTCGTCGGGAGAATAGACCGTGATATCTGCCGGGAAATTCACATCTGCGGACAGCCAGACCGTTTCGGGTGATACTGCCTGAGCATCGAGATGTTCCATGATGACCCGTCCGAGTTCGGTTTCACTTCTCCAGTCGAACCATCCGGAGTTGTCTCTTGCCCGGCTGCGTTTCGGAGAACCGGTCATGTCATTCAAAGACGGAACTTCATCTATGGCTGCCCCGGAAATCTGGACAATCAGATCATTATAGTCTTTATCGCTGGTAGCCGCGTTCATGTCTTCATAAGCATAAGCCATGCCTTTGCCGTTTACATCAGCAATCTGACCCAGATACATGCCGTAAGCCGGATTCGAGGACACGAGCGAGAACAAGGGCCGTTTGTTCGAATCACTTGTTCCCGGATTTGCCGCAAGAGCCGTGAAGGTAGAATCGGGAACCAGAATCGTAGCAAAGAAGTCGCCCGGTTCCATTTCAAAGCTCTTTACGCCTGTATATTCGCCTTTGTTCCAATCCGAAGACTCTCCGCCGAGGAGTCCGCTGAAATGTGCGGCTTCGGTAGGATCGGACAGAACAAGATGACCTTCGGTGCTGTCCGACAATACCCGCCGCACTGCTTCGGCGATGAATTCCGAAGAACCCGGAGTCAGATTTTCCATACCTTTGAGGCTGAAGATACCGAGTTCGCCTTTGTACATGCCGCCGTCGTAGAGCCAGTCAATTTCGATAATGCCTTTTGTGCCTACGGTGAAGACGCCGGCTTTGAAATTTGTCGTCGAACCCCATTCACAGATGGATTTGTGCGGCCAACTTCCCGGTATATCATTCCATCCGGGGGAAGCTCCACCGGTGAGATAAATTTCGATATAATTTTCCTCACAGGTATCAACACAAGAATTGTTCGGTTCTCCCGAAGCCCATCCCGTATATTCCCAAGCCTCCCCTGTTATCCATTTCCAATTTCTTTCTTCCTCCTCATCCGTACCTCCGAGCCAGCAGTTTTCATTTCCCTGAAAATTGTTATACACAAAAATATGTTCATTTTCAGAGGTGATCGTAGCCAAATATCCGCCCAGACTTTCGCAATAATTCTTAGCATCATTCCACGCCATCGGCGTATCAATCAGCTTATAGTAATGGGCGTTCCGGGGGTTAAGAATACGACCCTGTACAGGCGGATCATTGGGATCAGGCTTGTCAGTCTCAAAGACACGGACATTATCAATAGTTGCGCCAAAGTAGCCTTCAATAAGTCCGATAAATGTCAGGACAGAAATTTCTTCAGTCGCAGTAAAGATAAAGGATTTTTCTGTCCAGCCCATATCAGCCAAACTATAACCGGTAACATCAAAAGCAAATTCCTGTGAAGTAAGCCCGGCAACGACTCTCATCTTTTTGATTGTCGGCTGTCCTTCGGGGTTTCCTGCCATATCAAACAACACTTCATATTTTCTGCCGATTTCTGTCGAAAAAGATTGGCTGATTGAACCTTTGGCTCCGGAACCTGCCATATCAATACTTCGGTATCCGTCTGATGCTTTCCAAACACTTCCTGCGTAATCAATGTTACCGCTGACAATTTCCCATCCTGCAATGTCAGTATTGCCCGGGTAAAGATTGCTGAAATTTCCGGGGTCAGTACCAACCTCAAAACTGCCGTTGGTAATAAGATTGACTTCCTCTTTATCTACAGGCTTTGAATCAGCATCATTCGGCTTCGTATCTGCTTCATATTCCTGAAGATTGGAATACTTATCGCCGTCTTTATCCTCCGCAGCGTCATTGACAAGCGGATTCAGACCGTACTGCGTTTCCCATACATCCGGCATTCCGTCATTATCGTCATCGGTATCCGTATAATCCTGATTTGCCATATCGCTTCTTACATCACGATACACACGGCTTG
>DYRK01000102.1:0-11519 GCA_020718785.1 Desulfatirhabdium butyrativorans
AACCGTGTTTACATTGAAATTGAAGCAGACCAATCTGTCACACCGGCATTCGGCAACTTAATCTTGACAAGCCTTCTTTAAATAGCCTATCATTGAAATATGTAAAGCGGGTTTGAAACCCGCTTTACCCCTACCCTCGTTCCCAAGCCCCAGCTTGGGAACGCACTTGTCATTCAGGAAATCCGGAGAGGAAGATGAAAACCCGCGGGGAATGAAATTGCTTGCGGAAAAAGTTGAATAGCGACTAATGGGAAATATTCGCCCTGTAAATACTCATTCCACCCCATTGACCGAATTCTGAATTCTATTTTAAAATGGACCTTAAAATCACTATAGATATGAAATAAGGAGATAAGTCAATATGATAGAAGAACATTCGGGAAAATTTTTGCTTACCATCATTGGGCATGTTGCAGGGCATGATGTCAATGAAGCAATGAAACAAGCAATCAACCGCCTGAAAAAAGGCGGAAAACCTGTCAACCATGACTTGCAGAAAGCTATCAGACGCTCTTATTTCTCATCCCTTCAGACCATTGCAACAGATTGTCATAATGAACTGATGGGAGAGCCTCCCTGGGAATTTATGGTAGGTGTCGGCGGAAAGTCGTATCCGGTCACTCTGACGAAAAAGCTTTTTAAGAATATTGCAGGAATTGTCACTGCAAAATTGGGTATGAAACTTTCTCCGCGTATGACAATTTCGCCTGTGTATTCAGAACACCGGCAGGAACTCGAATGGCTGGATCGGGAAAGAACTCGTCTGGCAATCGCTTTGGGAAAGATGGGACAGGAAAAATTTTCTGATAAGATTTCCGAATTCACTGATGAGGCAGAAGCCATGCTGAATCCCTCCGATGATGAGGCAGTAAAGGAAAAAATTCTGGATTTCAAAGAAAAACTGACAGAGGAAGTGTTAAAAGACAATCATGCGCCTGAGTGTTTCAAAAAAAAGGTTCATGAGACATTTTTTGATCTGATGCGGGACCATTTTTTCTGGGAAATCAAGCATGATCCTTTGGTTTTCAACATCTTTGTGGCATCGGAATTAGCGAAAATCAGCCAGAAATCACATCCGCCTTCTCAGGGAAAAATCACATTGGATATTGACACGATCAGCACACCGCATCTCATAGGAATTCTTGAAGAATTGAAGGAGCGAGGGAACGATATCACCCTGAAGATACGCAGAATCGAGCAAGGCACGGTGACCTTAGTATTGGAAGGCTCCAAAGAAGGGCTTGAGCGGCTTGAATCGCTCTTCAAATCAGGGGAACTGACGGAAATTTTGGGAGTTCCGGTTAAAGATGTTCGTGTCAGCTTTCCGATTATGCCCACACACACGAAAAGAATGAATTTAAGTCAATGGTTGCTGAAAAAATTTGATGACGCAATTGAATTCGGCTGGCAAGATTCTGCCGAGGCGATAAGACTTGCCCCGGCATTCAGGCACAGGCAGTCTGAAACTGTCAAAGTTGTTAAACAGATTCCCGTCAGCGATAAACAGGCGGTAATCCTTGAAGCAGGTCTGACATCTTCGGAAAATCACGAAGTCAGCGTATGTTTTCGGGTTTACCCTGTTGCCGGACAGAAATTTCTGCCGGAAAACCTTATGTTTGCCCTGCTTTCCGATTCCGGGGAAATTTTGAAACATGCAAAGGTGGAAGGCAATAAGGATATTATCATGCAGGAATTAAAAGGTTTACCCGGAGAGCAGTTCGACATCCGAATTGCTTTGGGAGACATCAGCATTACAGAACATTTTGTTATTTAACTCACGTTACGCACCTGTCATTTAGGCCGCTCCCGGCGGATTGACAAATCCGCCGGAAATGCTCGGGATTTGTCAATCCCGAGCGGGCATTTCGGGAAAGTTTCGATCTGCTGATATTACGCAACAGTGCTGAGTTTCTCAAGTTGTATGCGTAAGGTGAGTTATTTAACTCATGTTACGCAGTCATTGCCTGAATCCCCCTTTTTTAAAGGGTGTGTCCCACTTTTTGCACAAAAGGAAATAACTTGACATAAGAGGAGATTTTTATCATCATATTCAATTTGTCCGAATTCAGAGTATGCAAGGAGGGAGATTGAATATGTCCGTTACCGTTCAGGTTTGTTTCGAATCTGCTGTGATCGAAGCCGATAAGGATACTTTTGTCAGGTCATATATTGAAGAAAACAAAACGATATTGGAATTTGACATGAGAAAAAGGGACTGGCAGGAAGTTCTGAAAACCGATTCGGAAATATATTGGTCAGGAAAAGCATATCCGGTTGATGTGCATGAATTTTCGACGTTTCATTGTCCGATCATTTACAGATTTGTCATTGAGCGGGGGTATTACCTGGCAGATGACGGCCGGCGTGAATATTTCACACCGGAGCCGTCAGAGGTTTCGACCCGTCACCATATGAGCAAAAATATTATAAGGCCGGCCTGCTTTCTGGCAGTGATATGCGGTGTGACACTGAGAAACATTGCAACAATATTTACAGTGCTGTTTCAGGTTCCTGTGACAAAATCAAGCATAGGCAGATGGATAAACGAGATTGGTTCCCGGCTTTCCGAGGAAGACATACCCGAAAAACTGATCGAACAGAGGAAACCTCAGGAATGCCATATTGACGCTTATTATCCGCTGGGAACGGACAGATGCGTGATGGTAATCAAAGATGATTGCGACAGAATTCTGATCACTCATGAAAGTGATTCGGAGAATGCGGCAGATGCGAAAATATTTTTAAAAAAATTAAAAAATTCGGGTATAAATATCGCTTTTGCATTTTCAGATTATTCCAAAAGTTTTATATCTGCGATAAAAGAGGTCTTTCCGGAGGCAAAATTTCAGGCGGATCATTTTCACACTGCGAAAAATATATGGAAATATCTGAAAAAGGCGTTGCTTGAATACAGAAGAGAGGTCAGGACGACCGGCGAAAAAGAAAAAAATGCAGAACTTATTGAACTTGCGTCGGAACTGTGGAAACTCAGATGGGTACTGCTGAAAAAGCCTTCGAATCTGAGCGCGGAGGAAAGGGAACAGACAGAAAAGATAGAAAAGAAGGACGCCGGATTTATAAAAAAATTCCGGTCTGTCATCAGACAGATCACAAATCTTTTCGATCATTCAAATACGGAGGCGCAGGCGAAAATCAAATTGGAAAATCTGAAAAATCAGATCGGAGACACTGAAAACGGTCATCTCAGCAAAATATGCAAATTTTTTGACGAACATTGGGATGAGACAATGCAGTATCTGAGGAAAAGAGGTCTGGGAAAATACAGACGTTCTTCCAATTCGGAATCAGGCATGAGAGTTCTGAGACGTCTGGAAAAAAATCATGACGGTATCAGATCCGAAGCCGCCCGCAAAAATTATATAAAAATTTATCAGACCGTCAAATATCTGTCTGAGGATGTGACCCGTTTTTTCAATCCTCTTCCGGGATAGATTTGCCATCGGGAACCTATGTGCAAAAAGTGGGACACACCCTTTTTAAAGGGAGGCAGGGGGGATTTTATGTGCCGCCGCTTTGAAAATCCCCCTTCATCCCCCTTTAAAAAAGGGGGAAAAATTACTGTTGCGTAACATGAGTTATTTAACGTGAGTTCGATATAAGAAAATAACGAATCAGATCAGCGTGTTTCAAATCCCCCTTTCGTAAAGGGGGGCAGGGGGATTTCTGTGCAACCTGCTGAAATCCCCCTTAATCCCCCTTTACAAAAGGGGGAAACCCGATGCTTATGTCGAACTCACGTTATTTAATCTGAATACTGATAAGCGTAAAGATCATCTGAATGGAAAAACTGGTTGTCTTAAAAATTCAGCAGGGGAATTTTGATAAAGGCTTTCCGATATCTGCATCAGTTAGGGAAACTGAGGGAGATCGATCTTTTTTGGCAGAGATTTCAGGAAATCTTCCTCCATCATCTGAAATTCCTCAGCATTATCAGAAGTGGCACGACTGTTATCGCAACAAATTAGATTCCGTATTCCGAATGACGATTGAGGAAACACAGATACTTGATACAGATAAAATTCGGGAAGAATGCCGCCAATCTACTGAAAAATTGAGAGAGTTCTTCAAACGCTGGGTCTCTTCGGAAGCCTGTAACCTCCCGGATTTCAGAGAAAAATTATGTCAGACATTAGGAGATAAAAAAGAGTATGTCCATCTTATCATTCAGACCGATCACGACGTGCTGAAGAAACTCCCTTGGAGTGAATGGAATTTGTTTTCTGATAGTTACACAAATAGTGAATTTGCTCTGTGTGCCACAAGCTATGAACGGGTTCAGGTAAAACAAAAAAAGTCTGACAAAATCAGAATTCTGGCAATATTGGGAAACAGCGAAGGGATTGATATTGAAAAGGATCGTGAGCAGTTGGAAAAACTGCCGGATGCAGATACATGTTTTCTGACAGAGCCGGGACAGGCGAACGTGAGCGACCGTCTGTGGGAAGAACACTGGGATATTTTCTTTTTTGCCGGACACAGTTCGAGTCAGGGAAAGATGGGAGAGATATCTATTAACAAAAGCGAGAGGATGACCGTTGAGAAATTAAAAAAAGGATTGCGGAGATCTATCAAAAACGGTCTGAAATTAGCGATTTTTAATTCCTGTGACGGTCTGAAATTAGCAGAGGATTTGGCAGATCTGAACATTCCGCAGATCATTGTGATGCGGGAACCAGTTCCGGACAGCGTGGCGCAAGCATTTCTACGTTATTTTCTCAGTGTATTTTCCGATGGCAGACCTTTATATCTGGCGGTTCGGGAAGCACGGGAACGCTTGGATGAAACTTTTGATGATGAATATCCGGGGGTGGGCTGGCTACCTGTACTTTATCATAATCCTGCTGTAGAATCATTTTGTTGGAAAAAAGAGGACTGTCCAGATTCTAATAATTTGTTTTCTGAATTATCGGAGTGGAAATTTATTCACCATGAATCTCAGAGGATAGTAGCAGCATTATCTGAAACATTCAATTATTTAAAGATATATCGTGATACAAAGGATTTTGAATATCTTATAGACGTTCACAACTCTTGGATGGGAAAATGTCGTCATGATCTGACAAATATTTCTAATCCTGATAATAATGAATGGAAATTTCAAAAAGTATGTCATCGCTACATTAATGAAGTCAAAGAATGCTTATGTCAGAGCAAGATTGAGACCATTACAGAACAAATAAAGATGATTCACTTAAATGAAAGAAGAAAAAATTATGACCAGTTATTTGCATATATTACAGATATTCATTCCTACCTATGGACGTTGTTAGATATCGCTGATAAAAATATAAAAAAAATCGTAGATATTTTAAAAGGTATTTAAAAAGGTTATGAAAAAATTTAAAGAACTGATAGAGGATTATAACAAGTTATCAGAAGAGTATAAAAGGCTTGGGAAAGAGATAAACGAACAAAATATCCGAAATCTACTAGTCGAGATAAGGGAATCGGGAAGATATATCTATAAATTAGAGGAGCGGAGTATTATTCTTAATAAAGCCGGCGAATTAGCTGAAATAATTTTTGAGATTTCACCAGGTGAATATCCCTCAATAAGACTTGAATCACCTGAAATTCCATTTGAAACAGAACAAGAGAACCATTCTGTCCCGGTAACTGTCAACGAGATAAATCCGTTGCCTTATAGAAAATTATTTTATCTGTTTTCTATTCTCTTATTCTTATGCCTGAGTGGAATTTTTATATATTTCTATATTCAAATAGACAATGCAAAAAGAAATATATCAGGCACATGGGTAATGAAAGACAATGAATATCAGACATGGGATATTGTGCAAAAAAGTGATGATTTAATTATTGATGTGGAAACAGCACAAGGTCTTAAAATCAAAGGATATGGTAAATATTTTTATGATACCGGAGATTTTAATTTTTCTTTAAAAGAGCCTCTGACAACAGGCGATTTTTCAGAATTGAAAGGGAAGGAAGGGAAGATAAATTTTTTTGGAAACAAAATTAAAGGGAAATGGGATAATATTTTATATTCTGATTTTACATTAGAAAAAAGGTAGTTAATATTATGATTCAGAAATTTCTGAACACTTTAATATACGGCGTATTATTCTTCATTGTTTTCTTTCATTCTGCTTTTGCCCAAGATATGATACCTTTTGCTTCAACTCCTGAACCTGTCGGTTCAGGAGCAAGAGCATTGGGAATGGGCGGAGCATTTATCGCAGTTGCAGACGATGCTACCGCAGCTTCTTGGAATCCCGCGGGACTTGTTCAATTAGACAGACCTGAAATGTCCATTGTATGGAACGGATTTCACAGAACTGAAGATAGTATGTCTGCCTTTTCTGAAAATAACGAAATCCAAAGGATTTCCAATCAGGATATCAATTATCTTAGCATGGTTTATCCTTTCAATCTTTTTGACAGAAATATTACACTTGCTCTCAATTATCAGCATCTTTATGATTTTAAAAATGAACAAAATTTCAAAATGTCTCTTAGTGACGAGCTTAGAGATATAACCTATGAAGAAAATGGAAGTCTTTCAGCTATTGGAGTGGCATGTGCTATTAAAGCTACACCTCAGCTTTATTTTGGAGTTACATTAAACTTTTGGAATAACTATTTTAATAAATGGGAAAAATCCTATGTGTCAGATTCTCTTATTGTATGGGATGAAGCAAATTTTTTTGTTTATGAGCGATGGAAAGAAGAATATTCATTCAAAGGTGTTAATGCGAATATCGGGATACTCTGGCGTACACCTGATGATAAATTAAAAATCGGCGGAGTGATTAAATTACCTTTTACAGCAGATTTAAAAAGCGAAACAAAAATGTATCAGCAATATGAATATACTGGAAAATCTATTTTTGGATATCATAGGAATATGAAAATAGATATGCCAATTTCTTATGGGATTGGTTTTTCTTACCGTCCATCAGATCAAATTAACCTTTCAGCAGATATTTATAAAACACAATGGCAGGATTTTATTATAAAAGATGAATACGGTAACAAAATATCTTATATTACAGGTAAGTCTTCAGATGAATCAGATATTGATCCTACTATTCAATTTAGAATGGGAGCAGAATATATCTTTATCAAATCTTTTGAGAAAGCAAAATTTTTAATAATACCTGTCAGATCAGGAATATTTTATAGTCCTGCTCCTGCCGAAGAACGTCCTGATGATTATTATGGTTTCAGTTTAGGCACAGGTATCGCGACAAACAGATTTTCTTTTGATGTCGCTTATCAATACCGGTGGGGGAATAATGTAAGGTCTCATATTTTACCGGATGATATGGATTTTTCACAAGACATAAGTGAGCATAATATTTATTCATCTTTGACTATCTATTTTTGATTATCGTGTCATGTGTGAGAAAAAAACCTATTCTGTTATCACCATATCATGTTCTTTAACGTCTTCGGGTTTGCAATTCTGTAATTCGGCTTTTGTTCTATCACTTAACAGTTCTTTTATCTTTGCATAGCAGATAGTTCCCTCTTTTTCTCGGTAAATAATTAATCTTGTTCCGACTTTGAGTTTAGGACTGGAAAGATTTGTAAATATTATGTTATCATTAATTTCAACAATCTTGCCTTTTAACAAAGGAAATTCTATAAGTATTTTATTTGCCAATCCATAGGCAAATGATTTCAAGTCTTCCACTTTATAGGCTTCGTCGTAGATTTCTATATAAGTGATAAGTTCGGATGTTTCTGTATCAATGACTTTGCCTACAATTTCAATATTCGAGAAGGATATGTTGATTTTTCCTTCAATCTTATACCGAGCATCTTTGCTTTTCTCATCCGTCAAAATCCGAAAACCATTCTCTTTAAGAGCAAAACTAAAAAAATCTTTAAATTCATTCCTGATCTGAGTATATTCTCCGTCCACTTCAAAAGGAAAAACCAATAACGCCATTCGCTCTCTTTTCTCAGATTCTTTTCTTATAATAACAATTGACTCTGATTGTCCTTCGTTACCTGCCTCATCTATAGCTTTAACAATAACTTTATTTTCCCCTTCGTTAAGTTCAAGCATATAACCAAAAGAAATTTTTTTACCTCTCAGACGGCGAATATCAATTTTATTGCCATTTAATTCAAGATATAAGTTTTTAATAACATCATCAGAGCTTACTTCAACGCTGAGATATACTCTTTCCTGATATACTTCTTGTCCGTCAGTTAAATTTTTGATTTCAACCTTAATATGTGAAGATTTTTTTTGAATTAGTTCCGAATCGTTGCCGGCATTGCTGGCAAGTAAGATAGGAAGATAATTATAACTCTTTAATGATTGAGATAAAGGAACTGTCATTGTCTTTTCATTTCCAAGAACATCACGGGCTTTTAATATGAGATTATAAGATTCGATTTTCAAGGTTTCATTGAAATTAATCTCTTTACTTTGTGAAATGGGTATTTTTTGTTCATTGATAAAAAACTCGGCGACACCGCTTTCATCAAAAATAGAACCATCAATTGTAACGGTTTTATCATCTTTAACTTTTACATCTCCTTTAATTGAGATATCGGGGGGCAAACGATCTACATTAATTTTTATTAATTTACTACTCATTCCCCGCATTATATTCTCCGCTTCAACTTTAATAAGATGACTACCCTCTGAAAGATTTAACGAAGTTTTAAATGGAGAATTTTTAGTTAATTCTTCTGCACTATTCAATGAAAAATAAGTCTTTTCTTGAATAGTTATTGATTTTATATATGTTTTGTCTTCGACATTTCCGGAAAGAATCACAGTTTCATCCCGAGTCAAAAAATCATGCTCATTTCGAGTCAGAAAGCCGTCAATTGTAATTTTCGGCTTCGATATTTCTGCTACCCCTCTATCAACTAACGATTTATAAACACTTTCAAGATAAAATAATACCTTATCACTCGGAGATTGACTTAATGAAAGTTCTAATCTGTTCTTTGCTTCTTCTAATTTTCCGTATTTGTAATAAACTATTCCCAATTCTCTATTCGGAAAATAATCCATAACCCGCATCCCATAGGTTCGGGCATCCCTCTGATCTTTTGATCTTTGTTTAAGGGCTTCTTGCAAATCGGCTACCGCGCATTCCCATTTCCCGCATTCTGCCCACAAAAATGCTCTTTCATAATAATTCCACCACCGACCTCGGAATAAAGTTTCTCCAAACCATCCCTTTTTACTATTTTCTTTAATCGCTTTGCAATATTCTTCTTTGCAATCTTCTTCTTTTAAATGTCTTGTCGGAGGATAGCTTTGGCAGGAAGAAAAATAAGACAGCAATAATATCAATATAACCAAATTTTTTATATTTTTCATTTTTTCAGCCTTTTTCCTATTTTCAGGAATTAAATTTCACCGTGGAGCGCAACCCCTGCACATATTTTTTTAAAGATGATTCAGACACGGCATCCGATTGTCAAAAATTCACGCTCCATATTTTGGTCTTGACTATTTCAAAAATGTCCTATATACAACTTATCCATTGAATGTCAAGGGGAAAACATTCAGGCAACTTAATCTTGACAAGCCTTCTTTAAATAGCCTATCATTGAAGAACAGATTCAGGGGAGGCTATGAATGCCGTAAAACGATTTTGCAAATCGTTTTATTCTGTCTCCCTGAAAATAGGGTTTTCGTGAAACAGAAATTGCAATGCTTCAGAAATGACAGGTAATTCAACTTATGGAAAAAACAAGCGATATTATCGAAACACGCAAGAATAAACTCTCGGAACTGAGAGAACAGAATATCAATCCTTTTCCGAATGATTTCAAAGTATTACATACGGTTGAGGATATTCGGAGAACCATAGAAAATTCGCCCGAAGGGGCAATTACGGAAAATGCTCCGGTATTTGTTGCCGCGGGTCGTATGATCGCGGTCAACCGCTTCGGAAAATCCACATTTATCCGCTTCAGAGACCGGACGGGCCAGCTTCAGGCATATATCCGGAAAGATATGGCAGGGGATGAGGCTTACGCGCTGTTCGGAAAATTGGACATCGGCGATTTTGTTGGCGTTAAAGGCGGGATGTTCAAAACCAAAACCGGCGAATGGACCCTGTTGGTCAGAGACTTGAAACTCGTGTGCAAGAGTGCGAGACCTCTTCCTGAAAAATTTCACGGACTCAAAGACCCGGAAAAACGCTATCGGCAGCGTTATATTGACCTGATTATGAATGCCGATGTCCGCGATATTTTCATACGGCGCAACAGAATTATTCAGGCAATCCGGAATTTTCTCATGGACAGGGATTTTCTGGAAGTGGAAACGCCCATGATGCAGGCGATTCCGGGCGGCGCGGAAGCCACTCCTTTCAAAACGCATCACAATGCCCTGAACATGGACATGTATCTGAGGATTGCGCCCGAACTCTATCTCAAGCGTCTTGTGGTGGGCGGATTCGAGCGGGTTTTCGAGATCAACCGGAATTTCAGGAACGAAGGCGTTTCCACCCAGCACAATCCCGAATTTACCATGCTTGAATTTTATCAGGCTTATTCCACCTATCATGACCTGATGGATATGACCGAAGAAATGTTCCGCTATGTATCCCGGCAGATTACAGGGTCTGAAACTCTTGTATATCAGGGAAATACGATTGATCTGAGCGGAAAATGGCCGCGCATGAGCCTTGCGGAATCGCTTTCGGAACTGGCCGGCGTTGATCCTGCAATTCTCAATAACAAAGAACAGTTGCTCGCGTTTGCCGATGATAATGGGGTTAAGATCACGAAAACCGGACGTATCGGAAAAATCATCACCAAACTTTTTGACGCGCTGGTGGAGCCGAAACTGATTCAGCCCACTTTTATCACCGCGTATCCCGCGGAAGTGTCTCCGCTTTCCAGAAGAAACGAACAAAATCAGGATGTTACAGACCGCTTCGAACTCTTTATCGCTGGCAGGGAAATTGCAAACGGCTTTTCCGAACTCAATGATCCCGAAGACCAAAGAGGACGTTTTCAGCAGCAGGTCGAGGATCGGACTGCCGGAGACGAAGAAGCCCATCCGATGGATGAGGATTATATCGAGGCTCTGGAATACGGAATGCCGCCGACCGCGGGCGAGGGCATCGGCATTGACCGGCTGGTGATGCTCTTTACCGATGCGCCTTCGATCCGGGAAGTTATCCTTTTTCCGCACATGAAACTCAAGGAGGGGTGAGAGGTTCGGGGTCAGAGGTCAGAGGTTTCCACCCCTGACCCCTAACCTCGTACCCCTCACCTTTAACTTATGTCAAAGGAGGGGTGAGAGGTTCGGGGTCAGAGATCAGAGGTTTCCACCCCTGACCCCTAACCTCGTACCCCTCACCTTTAACTTATGTCAAAGGAGGGGTGAGAGGTTCGGGGTCAGAGGTCAGAGGTTTCCACCCCTGACCCCTAACCTCGTACCCCTCACCTTTAACTTATGTCAAAGGAGGGGTGAGAGGTTCGGGGTCAGAGGTCAGAGGTTTCCACCCCTGACCCCTAACCTCGTACCCCTCACCTTATAATTATGT
>DYRK01000102.1:11619-13765 GCA_020718785.1 Desulfatirhabdium butyrativorans
TCAGAGGTTTCCACCCCTGACCCCTAACCTCGTACCCCTCACCTTATAATTATGTCATTCGAACTTTTTATAAGCAGCCGTTATCTTAGAGCCAAACGGAAACATGCCTTTATTTCGCTGATTACGCTGCTGTCCGTGGCAGGAGTCACCGTGGGAGTCATGGCGCTGATTGTGGTCATTGCCGTCATGGCTGGCTTTGAGGCGGATCTCAAATCGCGTATTCTGGGAGTGGAATCCCACGTTGTACTGATGCGCCACGGGGGAGGTTTTTCCGATTATCGGGAGGTTCTAAAATATCTCGAAACCGTAAAAGGCGTGGAAGCTGCGACACCTTTTATTTATACGCAGATTATGCTCCGATCCTCCGTAGGCGTATCCGGCGCGGTGTTAAGAGGTATAGACCCGGAATCTGCGGGCAAGGTCATCAAAAATATCGAAAGCGGTCAGCCCACAGCGGATTTTCATGAACTGGGTTCAGCCGAAGAAGATGCCACGCCGGAAATTATTCTGGGAAAAGAACTTGCCGGAAATCTGGAGGTCGGAAAAGGAGATATGATCTATGTAATATCGCCTCGCGGGGGTCTTTCTCCGGTGGGTCATATTCCTGTAATGAAGCGGTTTCGGGTGACAGGGCTGTTTAAAAGCGGAATGTACGAGTATGACGGATCTTTGGCTTATGTAACTCTCCGGGAAGCCCAGAAAATTCTGCGTATGGAAGACACGGTGACCGGCATTGAAATCCGGGTTACAGACATCTACAAAGCACGGCAGATCGGAACAGAGATCGCGGATGAACTGAACCGGAATAACTCTTACCAGTCTTACTGGGCAAGGGACTGGATGCAGATGAATAAAAATCTTTTTTCCGCACTCCGCCTTGAAAAAACCGTGATGTTTATTATTTTAGCTCTGATTGTTCTGGTGGCAGCTTTCAATATTGCCAGCTCGCTTATTATGATGGTCATGGAAAAAACCCGTGATATCGCCATACTCAAAGCAATGGGGGCAACAGACCGCAGTATCGGAAAAATCTTTGTTTTCAAAGGAATGGCAATCGGAACATCAGGCACTGTGCTGGGCTGTGCGCTGGGATTTTTTCTGTGCGCGCTGCTGAAACACTACGAATTTGTAAAACTGCCCGGAGATGTTTATTATATTACAACGCTTCCCGTACTGCTGAATGTTCAGGATGTTGCTATTATTGCGGCAGGTGCAATGCTGATATGTTTTTTAGCCACCATTTATCCGGCACGTCAGGCAGCCGGACTTGACCCGGTTGAAGCTTTGCGTTACGGAGGCTGAGAAAAGTGAATAGTGAGAAGTGAGAAATGATAAGTGAGAAGTGAATATTCGGAAAATCGGGAACGTCTGATGACGGTGCGGGGATTGTGTAAGAGTTTCAATAACAACGGGGTGCAGATCGAGGTATTGAAAGATTTGGACCTTGATCTGGATCAGGGGGAAACTGTGGCGATTGTGGGCGCATCCGGGATCGGCAAATCCACATTGCTTCATATCCTCGGAACTCTTGACCGTCCCGACAGCGGAACCGTGCTGTTTCAAAATAAAAATGTATTCCGGTTCGACGATGTGCGGCTGGCAAATTTTCGTAATGAAACCATAGGCTTTGTGTTTCAGTTTCATCATCTTCTGCCTGAATTCACCGCGCTTGAAAACGTGATGATGCCGGCTCTGATTAAGGGATTGAATAAAAAAGAGGCAATAACCGCCGCGGAAGCTATTCTCACCCGGGTGGGGCTTGAGCATCGTCTGCCTCACAGAATGGGCGAGCTTTCCGGCGGAGAACAGCAGCGCGTTGCTTTGGCACGAGCATTAGTATTGAAACCGGCTGTTCTGCTTGCTGATGAACCTACGGGCAATCTTGACAAAAAAAACAGCGAGCAGGTTCATCGTCTGCTGTCGGAACTGAATCGGGAATTGGGAATGACTCTGGTGGTTGTCACCCATAATCCGGACCTTGCAGCATATATGTCTCGGCGTGTGACGCTGGCGGAAGGGCAGTTGACGGAAGTGAGAAATGAGAAATGAGAAATACGCCCAGTTTTGTAGGGGCATGTCGGCGACATGCCCCTCTATACACAATTTTAATATAAGGGCATGTCGCTTTAATATAAGGGCATGTCGC
>DYRK01000103.1:0-5992 GCA_020718785.1 Desulfatirhabdium butyrativorans
CAAAATCCGCAGAAGCCATGTCTTTCAGGCTCACGCTGGTTTTGATCCGACCCAGAACCGTATCTTTTTCTTCCTTCGTCATCTTGCCTTTTTCAACACTTTTGCTCAGAAGCTTTGTGATATTTCCGAGGCCCCGTTCGACAAACTCCTCTTTGATGTCATTCATAATGACATTCAGTCCGCTCATAGCCGCAACCTGAGCAATGCCGTTTCCCATCTGTCCCGCGCCGATAACCCCGAAGGTTTTTATATCCATTATCATATCTCCTTTTTTATTAATGTCAAGCTATTATTTATGACCTGCAACCTGTAACCTGCAACCTGTAACCTGCAATCTGCAACTTGTCATCGTTTCACAATCATTGCAACAGCTTCCCCGCCTCCGAGACAAAGGGAAGCCAGTCCGGTTTTCTTGTTCTGCCGGATCATTTCATACAGCAGCGTAATCAGCACCCGGCATCCGCTCGCGCCGATGGGATGTCCCAAAGCCACGGAACCGCCGTTGACATTGACTTTTGCAGGATCGAGTTTCAGTTCTTTTAAAATGGCCACGGTAGAGCCGCTGAATGCCTCGTTGATTTCAAAAAGATCAACCTGATCCTGAGAAATGCCTTGTTTTTTGAGACATTTGGGAATCGCCCATATCGGTGCGACCAGCACATATTTCATATCAATCCCGTAAGATGTCTGCGCGCCGATGCTTGCCATAATCTTACATCCGAGTTGTTCGGCTTTTTCCCTTGCCATAACAACCACCGCGGCTGCGCCGTCACTGATAATCGAGGCATTTCCGGCTGTGCCTACGCCGTCTTTTTTAAATGCCGGTTTCATCTTTGCAAGGGTTTCATAAGGCGTAGTTGCAGGACATTCATCTTTTCCGAACCGAATCGCCGCGCCTTTGCGCTGAGGAATTTCAACAGACACAATTTCATCATCGAATCTGCCGGATTCAACAGATGCTGCTGCCCTGCGGTAGGACTCCGCGGCGTAGCGATCCTGATCTTCACGCGAGACATTATATTTTTCGGAGCAAAGCTCATTGGACATGCCCATGTGGAAGTCATTCACAATATCCCACAGACCGTCATGAATCATGTGATCCAGCAGTTGACCATGACCCATACGGTATCCGGTACGGGCTTTTTCTAAATAATACGGGGTCATGCTCATATTTTCCATGCCGCCGGCAACAACTGCATCCGCATCGCCGGTCTGAATGGCCTGGGCTGCAAGCATCACGCTTTTCAGGGCAGAGCCGCAGACTTTGTTGACCGTGATACACTCTGCTTCCCAGGGCATATTTGCCAGCACCGAGGCTTGTTTGGCAGGATTCTGTCCGTAACCGCAGGGCAGAACCTGTCCCATAATGACTTCGTTCACGATATTTTTCTCAATACCGGCACGTTTTACCGCTTCTTCAATCACTATTGCTCCCAGTTTGGTCGCGCCGATATTTCCCAAAGATCCGTTAAAACTGCCCAGCGGCGTCCGTGCCGCGCTTACGATGACTGCTTCTCTCATTTATCTCTCCTCATTTGATTTTGATTCCTGTAAAATACTCCTCCGGAGTGCAAAAATAGAGCGAATCGCTTTTTTGCACCAATTCGGCAGGAAATGCAAAAAACCGCTCCGTTGCACTCCGCTCTATTTTTGCACTCCGGATGTTTAACCTGTAGCGTTGGAATGCAAAAAACCGCTCCGTTGCACTCCGCTCTATTTTTGCACTCCGGACGTTGATTTTAAATCCTCATAAACAATATCCGGGGGCAAATCCGGCTTAGATGCCGCATGAGTTGCGAGTTGATCGCAACGCTCGTTTTCCGGATTCCCCGCGTGCCCCCTCACCCATACAAAATGGACTTCGTGATTATTGCATAAGTCAAGGAGTTGTTCCCATAAGTCCGAATTTATTCGCTTTTTTCCGCTTGTCGTCATCCAGTTTTTTGACTGCCATCGTTTTATCCAGCCTTTGTTTATAGCATTTACCACATATTGGGAGTCGCTGTAAAGAGTTACGGAACATTTTCGTTTCAATGCGCTCAATCCCGCAATACAGGCAATAAGTTCCATCCGGTTATTCGTAGTTTGCCGAAATCCGCCGGATAATTCTTTCCGATGTGTTCCATATAGTAAAACTACGCCGTAACCGCCGGGTCCCGGATTGCCGATACATGCGCCGTCTGTGTATAGCAAGACTTCGCTTGTTACCGGATTTTCAGGCGGTTTCGGCTCAGGCTGCAATTTTTTTGACGGAATTTCAGGATGAGTCAGCCAAGCTTCTGCATCTTCTATAGTAGAAAAGCCTTTATAAAGCGCATCGGAAAAATACTCAATCTGAATTTCTGCGCCGTTTTCGCCGTACCATTCCTCATAAATGCCGGGTTTGTGACCCCGAACCACTGCGTAGTATTTCTTTTTACTCATCTTTTTGGGCGGATTTTCAGGCGATGGAATTTCAGGATGAGTCAGCCAAGCTTCTGCATCTTCTATAGTAGAAAAGCCTTTATAAAGCGCATCGGAAAAATACTCAATCTGAATTTCTGCGCCGTTTTCGCCGTACCATTCCTCATAAATGCCGGGTTTGTGACCCCGAACCACTGCGTAGTATTTCTTTTTACTCATCTTTTTGGAAACGCCGTTCTTCATTATTCATAAAATAATTCCATCCCTTTGAATTTCTTCATGGATAGGCAGAATCGAAATGGGACCGGATTCCCATAAAGCCCGGTCAATCACAAGCGAACTGAAATTCGTGCCGTAAGTCAGATTGACTTCAAAAACCACGATACAATCCACCATACTCCGGAGTGCTGAAATGAAATTTCAGCACACACATTGTCCGAACCCTGATTTTCAGAATTAAAGGATTTTCAGGATTTCTGTCTATCGTTTTTTATATATTTCTTTCCGATGTCCGATGAAATGAATGACTATTGTTTCTTCATCAGCAAGAATTTCGTAAATAATCCGATAATCCCCTACACGAAGTTTGTATAAACTGCTAAGATTTTCTTTCAAGGGTTGAGTCCGGATTTTGTCCATATTGGCAGCCAGCCATCTTATCCGTTTAACGATGCGGCTTCCGACAGATTTATCTATCCTTTCCAAATCACAGACAGCTGTTTCCAATATTCTGATTTGATACATAATTAACTAAACCCCAGCCGTCTCGCGGCATCTTCGAAATCCACTCCCCGTTCCCCGGATGCAAGGGACTGTTTCTGCTCCAAAAGCCTGTTGAGGACTGTTTTCCGAATTTCCATTCCCTCATCGGGATCGGCAAATATTTCCGCCAATTTCCGCTCAAGAATTTCTCCCACAACAGACTCGATCATTTCTTTGAATTCTGTCTTTGTCATATCGGCAACAATATTGCTCATTTTTCTTTTTCCTTCTTATACACAATCCTTGTGGATCACACCCGGCACATTGTCCGAACCCTGATTTTCAGGATTAAAGGATTTTCAGGATTTCTGTCAAGCCGATATTCTTCGTAGGGTAATGCCGGCTGCGTGACCCTACTTATGATAATGATACCGACAGGAAATAATAACAATTTCCGTATTAGAAACACTATAAACAAGACGATGCTCCGAATTGATTCTTCCCGACCAATAGCCTGACAGATCGGATTCCAGCGGTTCGGGTTTGCCCGGACCGTCAAAAGGATTTCTTTTGACAGTTTTTATCAACTCATTGATTCTTTTTAGAAGTCTGCGGTCATTTTCCTGAAACCAGATATAGTCTTTCCATCCTGACTCGGTAAAGGTCAGTCTCATGTTTCGATCAGTTCCCGTTCCTTTATTTTTCCGGCTTTAAGTTCTGCTATGGATTTACGCAGATGTCCGGCATTCGCAGGATTGGACAGCAGATACAGAGTTTCCTTCCATGAATTGAATTCGTCCAATGACATCAGAACGGCACTGCTGCCCTTGTCATTACAGATAATAACAGACTCGACATCCGAAATGACCTGCTCGATTAGACGCTCCAGATTTTGTTTTGCCTGAGTTATCGTTACCGCATTCATTATTGTTTCCTCTCTTTTGAATAGGTCTGTACGGACAGCCGTTTCCAATATTCTGATTTGATACATATTAACTCACGTTACGCAGTAAAAAAAAAATAAAAGTTGAAAAAAAATAAAAAAAGTTTAATATCGTTTTAAAGGTCGGCAAGTTCTGTGACAAAATCGCTGTCCTTGAAAATAGCGTTAAATGACACTACCGCATCTTTGCTTCTTTCCTTCGGGTCGGCTTTTGTGCTTTGCCGCTCGTGAGAGATAATATATTCTTTGATGTAAAGTTCGGCGATTCCCATAACTGTGTCAGAATTTATCCGGGTGACAAATGAATATCCTGTGTCTGTCTGCAATACAGGCTGATATTGAAATGAAACCTTGTTGGACAGATAAATAATACGGGGGCTGCTGTGGATTCCGTTTCTATATTCGTTTGACTGTCCATAATGAGATTTCAACGCGTCCGTACCGGGTGTATTTAAACCGTTTTCTGTCATTATCAAATGATTATTGTCCTGAAATCTCTTTCTGGCAACATAGTTGTCAGAAAATCGGAAAGAAAACTCCCCTTTTTTCATTTCCTGAGTGATAAGCGACCGACCATTATGATTTATAAGATTCGGCGGGTCAGACATTTCTGTCTGACCCTTTCATGAGAAGGTTTTTCATCCTGATGCAGGACATCGGATTCTGACAAAACCGACTGATACCATATAACCCCATCCCGGTCAAGACAGATTGCGGCAAATAAGGCTTGACGAAAACAAATAAAATCATTATCAATAGAAACTTTACAATTGAAATTCTGATTTTCCCCTCGTTCCCAAGCCCCAGCTTGGGAACAAGAGGAAACCCTTAACATGTCGGAAATCCTGATATGTCTGACAATTTTAAATATATTTCAGAACCCGTGTCCGTATCCGCACCCTGCCGGATTGACATGGGCGGAACTCTGGATATCAGCACATTTTATTATCCGCTGAGGCATCTGAATCCCTGCACTTTCAATATTGCCGTGAACCTGAGAACCCGCGTGCGTATTCTGCCCTATATTAAAGGTAAGATAAAGGTTTCTTCAAAAGGCTTTGAAAGCGCGGAATATCCCCCGGACGCGGCACCCTTCGATCATCCGCTGGGGCTTATGTTTGCAGTAGCCGCATATTTCAGGGCAGACGGCGTTCATATCGAGATCGAATCTTCATCCCCGCCGCGCAGCGCGCTGGGAGGCTCATCTGCTGCCGCGGCTGCTCTCGTCGCGGCTTTCCTCAAATCCGAGTCAGAGGATGAGGGAATGAAGAAAGAAAAAATTGTAAAATTAGCCCACGCGCTTGAAGAGAGCGTTGCCGGTGTTCCATGCGGACTTCAGGATCAGTTAGCTGCGGTTTACGGCGGCGTGAACGCCTGGTACTGGACCGGTGACCCGGACCGCCCGGTTTTCAGGCAAAAAGCCCTTGCCGAACCCGAAATATCAGATTATCTGGAATCGCGTCTGCTGCTGGCTTATTGCGGCATTCCCCATGAATCAAAAAATATCAACGGCAGGTGGGTGCGGGAATTTATTTCAGGCAGAACGCGTGACTTATGGCATGAAATTGTTTCATGTACTCACACATTCATTGACGCGCTGACCCGGCAGGATATGGGAACGGCAGTGTCTGCAATGAACCGGGAACTGGCTTTGAGAAAAAAAATGACCCCGGATGTGCTGGATGAAACCGGAGAAAAACTGACAGCAGCCGCGGCAGAACATAACTGCGGCGCAAGATTTACCGGCGCCGGGGGCGGAGGCTGTCTGTGGGCATTGGGAGATCAGAGAAATGTTGACAGACTGAAGAAGGTGTGGGAAAAAATCCTTTCCGAAAAAAAAGGAGCAGCTCTGCTGAATCTCGAAATCGCTTGGGAAGGACTTTTATACGATAAGCGATAAAGATGGTGTATCGAGGGCATGTCGCCGACATGCCCCTGCGATCC
>DYRK01000103.1:6092-7670 GCA_020718785.1 Desulfatirhabdium butyrativorans
AAAAAATGTCCACGCTGGAAAAAGCAATCGCTTTGGCGACAGCCGCGCACGCAGGTCAGAAAGACAAAGCCGGCGCGCCGTATATTCTGCATCCGCTCAGGGTTATGCTGGGCATGGATACGGAATCGGAAATGAAAGTTGCCGTAATGCACGACATTCTTGAAGATACGAATGTAACGGAACATGACCTAAGAAATGAAGGTTTTTCAGAAGATATCATCAAAACTGTCAGATGCCTTACAAGGAACGAGGGAGAGCCGTATAATGCGTTCATAGAACGGGTAAAGTCGGATGAGAATGCGCGAAAAGTGAAAGTGGCAGATATCGAAGACAACATGAATGTGAAACGCTTCAAATATCCGGATCAGCCCACGGAAAAAGATATTGAACGGCTGAAAAAGTATTATCACGCGTGGCTTATTTTAAGAGAAAAGAAAAAAAGATACATGCTGTTTGTGGACGAAAATTTTCTCTATCACAATAAAGCCGAGCGATATCTCAAGGGCGTATATGAAGATTGCGAAACTGCTGTTTCAGAATGCAAAAAAATTGTTGATGACTTTTTAATGAAGATTTACGGAACCGGAAAGACCGAACAGGAACTTTGGGAATACTATACCCGATGGGGCGAAGAACCCTGGGTTATGGAAGAAGATGCAGACTCTGATTGCGGTTTTTCCGCGTGGGAATATGCGAATATACGGGTAAAGGAACTCGGAAAACCTAAGAAGTGAGAAGTGAGAATTGAAAAGTGAGAAGTGAAAAGTGAGAATCGGACCGCATCCGTTTTGAATCATAATGAGGAATAAAATGTATTTTCAGAATGTTATATTGTCGCTGAATGAATTCTGGGCGCGCAAAGGCTGTGTGCTGGTGCAGCCTTATGATATGGAAGTGGGAGCCGGGACCTTTCATCCCGCCACGCTTTTAAAAGCTCTGGGACCGGAACCCTGGAATGTGGCTTATGTCCAGCCCTCACGACGCCCCACCGACGGCCGCTACGGCGAAAACCCGAACCGGCTTCAGCATTATTATCAGTATCAGGTGATTCTGAAACCTTCGCCTTTCGATGTTCAGGAACTGTATCTCGAAAGCCTGAAAGTTCTGGGCATTGATCCGCTGGAGCATGATATCCGCTTTGTGGAAGATGACTGGGAATCCCCGACTCTCGGGGCTTCGGGATTAGGCTGGGAAGTCTGGCTTGACGGCATGGAGATCACTCAGTTTACTTATTTCCAATTGGCCGGAAGCATCGAACTGCATCCGATTTCCGTGGAACTGACTTACGGACTGGAGCGGATTACCATGTATCTGCAAGGCATCAACAATGTCTATGACCTGCAATGGAATGAAAAGGTAAAATACGGTCATGTGCATCATCAGCAGGAAGTGGAGCAGTCAACATACAATTTCGAAAAAGCGGATGTGGAAATGCTGCTCGGATTTTTCAGCAGCTATGAAGGCGAATCGCATCGGCTCATTGCAGATGATCTCGTGCTTCCTGCTTATGAATACTGCCTGAAATGCTCGCATACTTTCAACCTGCTGGATGCCCGCGGGGCAATCAGTGTGACCGAA
>DYRK01000103.1:7770-13759 GCA_020718785.1 Desulfatirhabdium butyrativorans
AGGTATGGACAAGTTATTGCTTGAAATCGGAACAGAGGAAATTCCCGCAGGCTATATCGAACCTGCGCTGAATGCTCTGACATCAATACTCTTGAAAAAACTGAGCGGTGCCCGCATAGCGCATGGCGATGCAAAAGTTTTCGGAACCCCGAGACGGCTTGCTATACAGATCAGCGATGTTGAGGACAGACAGGAATCCCTGACCGAAGAAATCACGGGTCCGCCGGAAAAAGTCGCTTTTGACGGACAGGGAAAGCCTTTGGTCGCGGCGCAGAAATTTGCGGAAAAGCTGGGGATTTCTATAGAACAGATTAAAATCAGAGAAACGGAAAAAGGGCGGTATCTGTGTGCGGAAAAAACAGATGCCGGACTTCCGACAGTTGATTTTCTGGCAAATATTCTGCCGGATATGATTACCGAGATTCCCTTTCCGAAAACCATGAAATGGGCAGATCTGCATATTCAGTTTGCAAGACCTGTGCGCTCGATTCTGGCAATTCTGGGAACACGGGTCATTCCTTTTGCGCTGGGAAATATTCAAAGCAGCAACACGGTATCGGGACATCGTTTCATGCAGCCGGATAAAATCACAATCCATACACCGGATGAATATGTCGGCAGACTGCGCGGCGCTTATGTCATGGCTGATCTTGCAGAACGCAGAAAAGCAGTCGAGGAAGAAGTCGCAAAAGCAGCCGCTGCTCTGGGCGGCAAGGTATTGCCGGACAGCGGACTGACAGATATCGTGAAAAATCTTGTGGAATATCCTGTGGCAGTGGTCGGTAAATTTGACCGGGAATTTCTCGAAGTGCCGGATGAAGTTCTGATAACAGCCATGCGGAAACATCAGAAATACTTTGCCGTGGTTGACGATAAAAATAAACTCATGCCATGTTTCATTGCGGTCAACAATACGCTGGCAAAAGATATGTCTCTTGCGGCTGCCGGACATGAGCGCGTTCTGCGGGCAAGACTGTCGGACGCCCAGTTCTTTTATAGGAGCGATCTGGAATCCTCATTCGAAGCCTGGGTGGAAAAACTGCAAGGACTGCTGTTTCAGGCAAAGCTCGGAACCATGTATGAAAAAATGCTCCGGGTGCGGGAACTTGCCGAAGCCGTGTCTGATATGGCGGAACAGAGCGAGGATGTGAAACAGGACGCGTCGCGTGCAGCCACTCTGTGCAAAGCCGATCTTGTGAGTCAGGTGGTAGTGGAATTTCCGGAACTTCAGGGAGTGATGGGAAGAGTCTATGCCGGTGTCAGAGGCGAAAATACGGCTGTGGCATCTGCTGTCGAAGAACATTACCGTCCCACGTATTCCGGCGGTCCTTTGCCGGAGACAATCACCGGCGCAATCCTTGCTGTTGCCGACAAAGCAGATTCCATCTGCGGCTGCTTCAAAGCCGGGCTGATTCCCACGGGCGCGTCAGACCCTTATGCGCTGCGCCGTCAGGGAATAGGAATTGTCCAGATAATGCTTGACAAAGGTTTCTCATTTTCTCTGATGCTGCTGATCGAGAAAAGTCTTTCTCTCTTCGGTGAAATCAGCGTCCGGGATATGAGAGAAATCAGCACGAAAATTTATACTTTTCTGCAAAACCGCATGGAACACCTTTTAGCCGAACAGGGCTTTTCAAAAGATGTCATTGCCGCGGTGACAAGCGTATCAGTGGATAATGTGCCGCATTTATGGGAACGGGTGCGTGCTTTGGAAAAACTTAAATCCGCGCCGGATTTCGAGCCGATTGCCGTTGCTTTCAAACGCGTGGTGAATATCATCCGGAAAGCAGAATATCTCGTGAGCGGAGTAGTTGACGAAAGTCTGTTCGGGCATGAAACCGAAAGGCAGCTGTTTGCAGCCTGCAAAGAAGTGAAAAACAAAGTTGCCGATGATATGAGGAAAGGGCAGTTTGAGCAGGCATTGCTGGATATTGCTTCATTGCGGCCCGCGGTGGATGCTTTTTTCAATGACGTGCTGGTGATGGCAGAAGATGAGAAAATACGCGACAACCGGCTGGTTCTCTTGAAACATATTGTAAATCTGTTTGAAAACTATGCTGATTTTTCAAAAATTTCAGTTTAAAGGGAGATGAGATATATGGCTGAGAAAAAAGGAGGCTTTGATCCCGCAAAAGATAAAGTCTTGAAAACGTGGAAATGCGAAGAAACCGGGCTGATGGTTTCGATCAACAGATACGGTGAGGGAGAGCCGAAAGTTCAGATCGGTCCCCGCATTCTTCTGAAAAAAGACGGGACCGAGCGGACGCCGGCAAAAGCCGGAAGGCTTTCCATTGAGGATGTGATGTGGCTGTATGATATTATTGACGAAGTGAAAGACGAACTGGCAGAGTTGTCGGGACCGGTCTGATATGACTCAGAATGAGGCCATTATCAATCCGGTAAAAGGCAAAAGTGCGCCGAATCTGAGTCCGCTTGCCCTCATGGTGAGCAGTCAGACTGATGTGGATGAGCTTCTCAAAAGGTCCGGGTTGGGGGAAGAATATAAAAAGCTGATGATGAGCCGTGTTTACTATCGGAATTCAGGCGGCTTTTCCCTGACCGGACCTGTCGTATCCGCGGCTTACGGCGTCATGTTGGCAGAGACGCTGATTGTCTGGGGCGCGCGGAAAATCATTTTTTTCGGCTGGTGCGGAGCGATTTCTCCGGCAGTGAAAACCGGAGATATTATCGTTCCTTCCGGAGCAGTCATTGACGAGGGAACTTCAAGGCATTACAACGCCGATGAAAAGGAAACTGCAAAGCCCTCGTCTGCTCTTTCGGAAAAAATCAAAGCGCAGTTAAGCAAAGCAGACATTGATTTTCATGAAGGCATTGTCTGGTCAACAGATGCGATTTACCGGGAAACTCGCGATAAGGTCAGGCGTTTTCAGTCGGAAAATGTTCTGGCAGTGGAAATGGAAATGTCCGCTCTTTTTACCGTGGGAAGATTCCGCAATGTCGATGCTGCCGGAATTCTCGTGGTCTCGGATGAGCTTTCCGCATTGACATGGAAGCCCGGATTCAAAAATGAGCGGTTCAGACAGAGCCGCGCGGCTGTCGTTGAAATCCTCGGCAGGGTAGGTGAAACCTAGCGTGCCTTTTCTCGTTCCCAAGCCCCGGCTTGGGAACGCACTTGCCGGGGAGGTTCCCCGGCTTCCCGTGGCGGGAGACGACCCGAAGCCGGGGCTTCGGGCGCAGATGCGTTCCCAAGCCGGAGCTTGGGAACGAGGAAGAAATCAAAAGTTTTATCGGGTCTTCGCCGCTCACCGAATTCCATCAGGCATTGGGGCAGTTTATGAATTATCGGGAAGCATTGGCAAATCAGGATCCTGAACGGATATTATATCTTGCCGTACCTGTTGATACATACGAGACATTTTTTCTGTCACAGTTCGGACAGTATGCAGTTGAACGCTTTGGTCTGAAATTACTGGTATATAAAGTACAGACGGAGGTGATTGCAACATGGAGAAAGTAGAAAAATACAGAAAGTCTGTCCAAACTTTGCTGAAACGGTATTATGATGAAGTACCGAAATCCGAAGAAATAGAAACTCAGTTTATCTGTGATACTGCACAGGATCACTATCAGCTCATCAATGTCGGCTGGAGCGATGAACACCGTATTTACGGAAAAATTATCCATATTGACATCAAAGGGGAAAAAGTATGGATTCAGTATAACGGTACGGAACATCCTGTGGCAGAGGAACTTGTCGAATTCGGGATCCCGAAAGATCATATCGTATTGGGATTTCATTCGCCATATAAAAGACAATTTACTGAATTTGCAGTAAATTAAGGACTAACCTATCGGTGCGGCGCGCGGCTGATGCCGCAAACTGCTTTGGTGTTATCATAAATGGACCCGGAGATTCTTAACAAAGCAGAAAATCTGAGACAGGCTCTTCACCGGCATAATTACCGTTACTATGTGCTGGATGATCCTGAAATATCCGATGCGGAATATGACCGGATGATGCAGGAACTCGTTGCATTGGAAACCGCGTATCCGGAATTGGCAAGTCCTGATTCGCCGTCTGCGAGAGTGGGCGCGGCGCCTTCGGAGAAATTCGAAACCGCTGAACATTCGCTTCCCATGCTGAGTCTGGATAACGGATTCGATGACTCGGATATTCTTGATTTTGACAGACGGATAAAAAAGAATCTGGATACCGACGCGGATATTCTTTATACTGCCGAACCCAAGATGGACGGGCTGGCAGTGGAGCTTGTCTATGAAAAGGGCAGGCTGATAACTGCCTCCACCCGTGGAGACGGTATCCGCGGTGAAGTTATCACAGCCAATGCCAAGACAATCCGGACGGTTCCGCTGGTGCTTCAGGAAAACAAAGAGGTAAAAATTCCGGCTTATCTTGAGGTCCGGGGAGAAGTCTTTATGGGGCTGGAATGCTTCAGATGCCTGAATGCCGAGAGATTGAAAGCGGGCATAGCTCCTTTTGCCAATCCGAGAAACGCGGCAGCCGGTTCTTTGAGACAGCTTGATCCCGCGGTCACGGCAAAGCGTCCTTTGGAGATATTCTGTTACGGCACAGGCAGAAGCGATATTTCATCAGATTCCCATTGGGAAACGCTTGAGATATTGAAAAAGCTGGGATTCCGGATTAATCCGCTTATCAGAGCGCGAATCGGCATTGACTTATGTCTCGAATATTACAGAGAACTGGGAAACCGCCGGCACACTCTGCCTTACGATATTGACGGCGTAGTCATCAAGATAGACAAATACTCATGGCAGCAGGAACTGGGAGCCACCGCCCGAAGCCCCAGATGGGCAATTGCCTATAAATTCGAAGCCATCAGGTCAAGCACCCGGATAGTCTCGATTGATGTGCAGGTGGGGCGTACCGGCGCGCTGACGCCTGTGGCAATTATGGAGCCGGTGACAGTAGGCGGCGTGACGGTGAGCCGGGCAACGCTCCATAATGAAGATGAAATCAGGAGGAAAGATATACGGATCGGGGACACCGTGCTGATTCAGCGCGCAGGAGATGTGATTCCCGAAGTCGTCAAGGTGATTGTCTCAGTACGGACAGGGCAGGAAAGCGTTTTCAACATGCCGAGTAATTGTCCGGTATGTGCCGCGGCAGTGTATCGGGACAAAGATGAAGCCGTGCTGAGATGCAATAACAGCAACTGTCCCGCGCAGATCAAGGCAAGACTCCGCCATTTTGCCTCAAAAGCTGCTTTTGACATTGACGGGCTTGGAGAAAAATTGGCGGATCAGTTGGTTGAAAAAGGGCTGATAGCCTCATATTCCGATATTTTCCACCTGAACAATGTGCAGCTTCAATCTCTGGAACGCATGGGAGCCAAGTCTGCCGGGAATCTGATCGCGGCTGTTGAAAAAAGCAAAAAAATTTCTTTCAGCCGTTTTATTTATGCGCTGGGAATCCGGCACGTGGGAGAAAATATTGCAGATATTCTGGCAGGCAGATTCGAAAGCATAGCCCAACTGTCCGATGCTCCGATTGAATTATTGGAAACCATCGAGGGCATCGGTCCGGAAATTGCCGAAAGCATCAGGCATTTTTTCGAGCAGGATGAAAATCGAAAGACGGTGCGGCGGATTCTGGAAAGCGGAGTGGAAATTCTCGTAAAAGCCAAGCAGACTTATGCTTCGCCCATACAGGGAAAGGTCTTTGTCTTAACCGGGACTCTTGAAGGCATGACAAGAAATGAAGCCAAACAGATTATCGAGGATGCAGGCGGAAAAGTGAGCAGTTCCGTAAGCCGGAATACGGATTATCTTGTTGCAGGAGATGATCCCGGCTCCAAACTGGAACGGGCAGAATCGCTCGGAGTACAGATCATTGACAAGGCAGAATTTCTGGAATTGATCGGCAATCGTCTTCCGTAAAATGCCCGGGCTTGAAACAGACGCAAATCGTTTTTTTCTCGTTCCCAAGCCCCAGCTTGGGAACGCACTTGCCGGGGAAGCCCCGGCTTCCCGTGACAGGAGACGGCCA
>DYRK01000706.1 GCA_020718785.1 Desulfatirhabdium butyrativorans
GAAATTGTTTATGCATAATTCATGCCAAGAAAAACCAAACTTGAAGTATAATATCAGAACAAATTTGACGTTGAACACTCTCATGAGATACGTCTGCTCCGCCCGGACAATATTTGAAAGCGGAACTTTTATTTCTTTCCCCAGAAGGTTGGAAATATATAAAGAGGTATCATCAATAGTGATGTCCTTTATGCGCGTGGCTGTCAGGATGCTGCGAACCAATATGATATTAAAAATAATAAATATCCACCCACCGACATTTGTTAATGCTCTGATAATACTTTCAGCTTCATAAACAGTAATGTCTATAAAAATAAGAAACGCCAAGCCTGTGAATAAAGCAGAAGGCACAATAATTTTTGTGTGCAGGGTTGAAGCAGAAATTTTTCTTTTCATCATAAAATTGAGAAATAGGGTTATCCGGAGTCCTGAAATTTTACTTCGGCGAAAAGCAGCGGTGTAGATCGGAGAAGTATTTCAAAGCAGCACTTCAGCCCCCGGATTGTTATCGTATGCGGGAAGATTCAAATCTGAAACTGAGACAGCCTCCAGTTTAGAATGGCCAGTCTCCCCATCTGCCGGGAATCCGCCATGAATATCCCCCCATTATATCAATACCGAAATCGTATCCGAAATCCAGAAGATCAATGCCTATTTTACCGGCACCTTCGCCCATAGTAAGTAAAGATACAGTCCATGGGAAGGAAGTCAAAGATATCCACGAACAGGGACCTTGAAAGACGTATGTATCTAACCTACGTATCGACGGTGTTTTCATCTCAATTTTGCCGAGTGCAAAACTGACCGGCGGCAGCGACCACGTATAACCTAAAAGAAACATCATGTAATTTCCCTCGACAGATTTCCCGTCAACGGATTCTGAGAAAAGCTGGGCACGGAAGAGTCCGAACCCGGGTCCTGCTCCTTTCCATGCCTGCGTAAAGGTAAAAAGTCTTCCTGTCCATGTGATGCTCTTTTTGCCGAGAGAGAAGTATGTGACAGCCGTATTCGCAGTTCCCCAGCCGGCGCCGACAAACGAAAGAGCGTTCATTATCCCTGTTGTTTCCAGCATTTCTATGATGCCGAATTTCCCGCTCGGATCAGTGTACATCACGGGATTCGCATTCGCATACAGATATCGGTGCAGCGGGCTCATGCGGGTTCCCCGGATGCGGGTCGTGCGACATAAATCTGCCGTTTGCCGGGTCGTAATATCTCGCCCGCAGGCAGTACAGGCCGGCATCCGGTGGGTACTGCTCGCCGGAGCAGAGGTAATTTATCCTCCCGTTTCTTCATTTCTCTTTTTCTGTTTATGGGAGGAAACCAGCCTGTTCAGTTCGTCAACAACCGGGTGAGGTTCGAGAAAAATATGTTTTCTGCCGTCAGGTATGAAAAATATTTTTTTCCCGAATTCCGATTCAACGTCGAGTGTTATCAGAACAAATTCATTGAATACCCTCATAAGACAGGTCTGCTCCGCCCGGACAATATTTGAAAGCGGAACCTTTATTTCTTTCCCCAGAAGGTTGGAAATATATAAAAAACTGTCATCAATACTGATATCCTTGATACGGATAGCTGTCCAGATACTATTGTGAACCAATATTATATTACCGATAATGAATATCCATCCCCGGAAATTTTCCAATGTTTTGATAATGGTTTCAGCTTTATAAACAGTAATATCTATAAAAATAATAAAGGCTATACCTAAGAATAAAACAAAAGGCATGAAAATTTTTTTTTCCAAAGTTGAAGCAGAAATTTTTCTTTTCATCATAAAATTAAGAAATAGGGTTATCCGGAGTCCTGAAATTTTACTTCGGCGGAACGCAGCAGTCTGCGCTATTCACAGGTACAACTTCAGTCCCCGGATTGTCATCATATGCAGTGATATTCAAATCTGAAACTGAGACAGCCTCAGCTCAGAATGGCCAGTCTCCCCAACTGCCGGGGATCCGCCATGAATATCCCCCCATTATATCAATACCGTAATCATATCCCAAAACCAGAGGATCGATGCCTATTTTACCGGCACCTTCGCCCATAGTAAATAAGGACGCAGTCCAATTCGGAATAGGAGTGAGAGTTCCGGATATCCATGAACAGGGACCTTGAAAGACATACGGGTCTGATTTATGTACAGACGGCGTTCTCATCTCGATTTCGCCGAGTGCAAAACTGACCGGCGGCAGCGACCACGTATAACCTAAAAGAAACATCATATAATTTCCCTCAGTAATTTTTCCGTTAAGAGATTCTGAGAAAAGCTGGGCGCGGAAGAGTCCGAATCCCGGTCCTATTCCTTCCCATGCCTGTGTAAAAGCAAAAAGTCTTCCGGTCCATTTGATCGTTTTTTTACCGACAAGAGATAAGTAAGAATCTGCCGCGTTTATTACTCCCCAGGCTAAACCGACTTTCGACAGCACATTCAGTATGTTCATTGTTTCCAGCATTTCTGTGATGCCGAATTTCCCGCTCGGATCGGAATACATCACCGGATTCGCATTCGCATAAAGATACCGGTGCAGCGTAACCGGCTCATACAGGTTCCCCGGATGCGGGTCGTGCGACATAAACCGCCCGTTCGCCGGGTCGTAGTATCTCGCCCGCAGGTAGTACAGCCCGGCGTTCGGATCGTACTGCTCGCCCGCATAAAGATACCTGTTATCCGAGGTTCCGGTATGATCCCGCAGGTTTCCGAAAGCATCGCAACTGTAGCTGTCTGTAACATTTCCTGCGGCATCCGTCAACTGTCTCACGGAACCGTGTCCGTCATAAAGATAATAGCGGACTTCTCCGTTCTGCTTCCGGCTTATCAGGTCGTCACCGTAAACATAGCCTGCGGTCAGACTGCCGCCGTCTCTTTCTTCAAGAACCTGGGCGTAGTCTCTGTTTTTATCAGCGAGATAATTCGTGACCACGCCGCCGGTGACGGAACGCACCCGGATACCGT
>DYRK01000707.1 GCA_020718785.1 Desulfatirhabdium butyrativorans
TCCCCGGCAAGTGCGTTCCCAAGCCGGGGCTTGGGAACGAGAAAAAAGTTTTTTTAGTTTCTGAATTCCCCGATTTTTTCCTGAGAGCCTCTTTGAATTTTTCAAGCTGCATTTCATAACGAGAACGATCTTTATGAGTCATCCCAAGTGCGCGCTCGCCCACGGCAACCGCTTCTTCGAATCGTCCGTTCACATAATAACTTTCGGCAAGTGTATCGAGTATATAAGCGGCTTCCATAAGTTCCGCAGCTTTCATGGCAAGGTTCAGCGCACTTTCCGGATCACGGAATGTCTCAAGCTCGCAGGTTGCATACAGCCAGGCAAGATTGTTTAAGACCTGCGGATTATCAGGCTTGAGACTCAGAGATTTTTTGTACGCGACGATTGCGGACTTATAGTTTTTGCTGCTGTAACACACATCCCCAAGCAGGGTGTAAAGTTCCGCATTTTCGGGATGCTGAGTGATTTCCTGCTGAATGATTTTTTCAAAAAAATGAGTGTTCAGTTTTCTCCCGGTTTCACCGAAATTCACAACATATCCGATGATACCTGTCAAAGCAATGCCTGCAACATAGACCGCAATACTTATTCTGATTTTCCGGTCCTGCCGCGTGATCCATTGCTTGTCTGATTCACATTTTCTGAGATACCCGATCCGCTCCGCTATACTGAAATGATGCCAGTTCGGTTTGTCCGGGTCCTGTCCGCTCGTGAGAATGATTTTTTCGAATGTGGAAATAAGAGGCATCGCACTGTCGAAAAGCGTATAGACGTAAGCATCTGCCTGACGCTCGAAATTACGCATGAAATATCCGAAAATATATCGGAAATAAATAAGAAAAATCAGAAGCGTGATCAGACTGAACAGTGCGGATGTGACGGTTGAGCGGTTGATTCCGGTCTGAGGGATGAATCCGTACAGGGATTCGGTATAAATTACACAATAGATAATCAGATCGAAGACCGCGTAAGAAACCAGCATATATCCGATGAAAAAAAAGAGATAGAACAGGAGATGTTTTTTCTTGATATGTCCGATTTCATGGGCAATAACCGCGTCAACCTCTTCGGGTCCGAGGAGAGTGAGAAGGGCATCTGTCACCAGAATATAGCGGAAATTTTTTACCAATCCCATGACGCCCGCGGTAATCATTTTGCCGCCGAATATGGGCCAGCGGAGAATATCGCTGTATGCCATATCTGCTTTTCTGCACAGAGCCTCGATCCGGCTTCTCTCATACCCTGAGTCAAGCGGTCTGCATTGCCAGAATTTCTTAATCAGCACCGGACCGACGACTGCAACCGCAAAAAGAAAAAACAGAAAATAGAGAATTTCGCCTTCGGTAGTTGACAGAAAGCGTTTCGGAGCATCAAAGGGCAGGACATTGATAATATCGGTAATAGCGGATAGAAGCACCCAGGGAAGAAGCACGGGAACGGAAAATGAGATATTGGACAGGACGTATGACCGCCGGGATATCCTGATATCATAGAGTTTCTGATATGAGCGATGTGCAAATGCCCATACCATGGCAAGGTGACAGGCAAAGAGCAAAAGAAACATCAGTGCCTGAAGTGTGGGAATGGCTGAAAAAAGAGGAAATCCTGCACAAAATGACGGCAGGCTGAGTGCGTAAATATCGAGTGCAAACAGCACCGATGCCATTATGAACTGACGGGTCAATATTGTGTTGAACTGATGGTCGAGGCGATAAAAATCCTGTCCGGAAATTCTTTTTTCAAGTCTGCGGAACTGCATCCATGTGGAAGATACGAAGATAATTATCAGGCAGAAGAAGAAAAAAACAGTCTCATACAGCGTGAAATTGGTATCTTCGGAAATCGGATATGTGGTGTATATCAGGAGTACAATGATGAAGTATATGAAATTGCTAAACACTTTTAAAATATCTTTCTTTTTCGCTATAGATACAGCCGCAGTATTGCTGACGGTATAGTTCAAGGCGTTTGGATTCTTCGATGCCTTCTTTCCAGCCTATTCGGAAGTCCTTATAAAGAAAGGGAATCCCGACTTTCTTTCCCACAGATTCGCCGATGTCTCTGATCATATCATGCTTCTGAAATCTGCTGTATAAGAGTGTGCTTGAAAAATAATCGAATTTTCCACGTTTCCCGATGAGCGCGGCGGATTGCAGACGGTCATAATAACAGTATGCACAGCGGTTCGATTCCCTGAAAACCACATTCCGGATAAAATTTTCCGGTTCATAGCCCTCCTGCCAAATCACGCGGAGACCGATCATTTCCGCGTAACGCTGCAAAGTCTCCTGACGTTTCAGGCATTCGGTGTAAGGGTGGATGTTATGTTTATAAAAAAAGCCCATGACCTCGAGTTCTTCTGCCCTGAGTATTCCGAGGGGATAAATCGAGCAGGGCGCGCAGCAGATATGAAGCAGAATTTTCATGATCGTCATATTGATAAAACGATTTGCGTCTGTTGCTTGGGATTTGTCAATCCCAAGCGAGCAAAAATGCCCCGGCCGCTCCCGGCGGATTGACAAATCCGCCGGAAATGCTTGGGATTTGTCAGTCCCAAGCGAGCAATTCCGGGCATTACTGTAAAACGCCAAAAGCTTAAAACAGATGCAAGCTGTTTTTTCCTCGTTCCCAAGCCCCGGCTTGGGAACGCATCTGCGCCCGAAGCCCCGGCTTCGGGTCGTCTCCCGTCACGGGAAGCCGGGGAGCCTCCCCGGCAAGTGTGTTCCCAAGCCGGGGCTTGGGAACGAGAAAAAATGCCCCCGGCCGCTCCCGGCGGATTGACAAATCCGCCGGAAATGCTTGGGATTTGTCAGTCCCAAGCGAGCAAAAATGCCCCGGCCGCTCCCGGCGGATTGACAAATCCGCCGGAAATGCTTGGGATTTGTCAGTCCCAAGCGAGCAAAAATGCCCCCGGCCGCTCCCGGCGGATTGACAAATCCGCCGGAAATGCTTGGG
>DYRK01000708.1 GCA_020718785.1 Desulfatirhabdium butyrativorans
ATTGCATCGGTCTGAACCTTGATTAAAGGATTCCCTGATTGCCTTCTTAATCCTGCGAACCCTTTAATCGGGTGAATCAGGGTTCGGACATCTCTATCTACAAGGATTATGTCTAAGCAAGGATTTCCGGAAACAGCCGTCTGATCCTTGCTTACACATAATCCTTGCAGATGCACAGTCTGAACCCTGATTTGCTGATTCTTTGAATCCTTTTTTGTCTATAGTTATTAGCGATAAGAAAGGCATGATGATGGCAAAACCGTCAAAGCCCGGCGCCAAGGAAAAATCTGCTGATTTTTTCAATACAAGGGAGTAAAACATGACATGGGAAGAAATACAGCATCATTATCCTCACCAATGGCTATTGGCGGAAGCAATAAAAGCATTTTCCGAATCAGGCAGACGCATTGTTGAACAGCTCTCGGTTATCAGCACATTTCCCGACTCGGTAACTGCCATGCAGGGTTATAAACAACTGCACAGGGAGTCCCCCGAAAGAGAGCTTTATGTTTTTCATACGGACCGGGAGAAACTCGAAATTTATGAACGCAATTGGCTGGGAATCAGAGGTGTCCGGTGAAAATACGAATCAAAAAAGGATTGCCTTATGTCAAAGTCTCTCTGAGCCATGAAAGACGGGAGATGAATTTCCGGCAGCGGATATTGAAACAGGCGGTTCCGCTGTGAGAAGTGTATCTACAAGGATTGCGTTTAGAGGGTGTTTAAAAATTAGTATCAGTCCTGTAGGGACTTTTGAAAATAGCCCGGCAATTCATTGCCGGGGCGCATGCCGGACGATTGGGAACATGCTGTTTTTCGACCCCCCGGCAATGAATTGCCGGGCTATTGCCGGTCGTCCCTGCGGGACTTGAACAGTGTTACTAATTTTTAAACACCTTCTAAGCAAGGATTTCCGGATATAGCCATTTGATACTTGCTTACACATAGCTGCCTTTATGCTAAGAATATTGTTCAGCCATGAAAAATTTCCTTGACGAATTCGACAACGATATTCGCAAAATATTGATTGCTCAACTCCGCAACCTCTGGACGCATACCTCCACTGCCATTGAGGGCAACACCCTCACGCTCGGAGAAACCGCTTTTGTGCTTGAAGAAGGTTTGACTGTTTCGGGCAAGCCGCTTAAAGACCATCAGGAGGTTGTGGGACATGCCAGAGCAATTGAACTGATTTATGATTTGGTGAAAAGGGAAACGGAAATCACCGAAAACGACCTGTTCAATCTCCACAAAGCGGTTCAGACTGAGCTGATTTTTGATGTTTATCAGCCTGTAGGCTCATGGAAAGTCGAACCGAACTGGACATCCATGATTGACGGAGACAGACAAGTCATTTTTGAGTATGCCTCGCCGAAAGACGTTCCGACGCTGATGAAAGAATGGCTCAGGCTTCTCAATTGCCAAGTCTCTTTGTCTTCAAAGGAAAACTTTTCAGAAGCAGACGCCCTTTCAGCTTATGCGGAACTCCATATTGCCTTTGTCCGTATCCATCCTTTCTTTGACGGAAACGGACGCATTGCCCGGTTGGTTGCCAATATTCCTGTTCTGAAATCAGGCTTTCCGCCGATTATCATTCCCAAAGAGCGGCGGAGAGAATATATCATGTCTCTGACCGAATATCATTTGGCCGCAGGCATTCCCAAACCGGGGCTGCCCTTGGTTCCCGAAACGGAAAAATTGGAAAAATTCAAAATATTCTGCGCCGAGTCATGGAAATCGTCAATGGAACTTGTCCGAGCGGCTCAGGAAAAGCAGAAAGAGCGGAATCTGCCTGAGCAGAAATTTATTCGATGAGCAATTAAGAGAGAGTGCTTAAAACGGAGGAACATGAACAATGGAAAAGGCTATGAAACTTTTATCGGACGGAGGCATGATTATCCCTGAACATATAGTGAAGGAAGCAGAGCTGAAAGGGAGTCTCCTCCTCATTCTTACTCAGGGGGAAGTGCGTATCCTTGCAAAAGAACAGACTGGTTCCGGGAAGATATTGGAAAAATTTTTCGGAAAGATCAGCGATAAAACTGTCCGTAATTATGAAACCGTTTCTCTGTCGGATTTCCGGAACTCCCCCACAATTGAGGAATTGGCAGAAGCTCAGGGAGTAAAACCCTTACAAAATATAAGCGATCTTTTCGGAACATGGCCCGGGGAAGAAGATGACGGTTTCGAAGAGGAAATAAGAAGACTTCGGCAGCAGGATATTCATAAAATTTCGGATGATGAAACTTTCCAAGGTTATTGTTGATACAAATATTGTCTCCTATATCATGCGGGGCAGCCGTGAAGCGATGATTTACAGTCCTTTTATGGATGGTAAAATTCTGTCTGTTTCCTTTATCACTGTAGGTGAGCTTTATTTTTGGGCAGAAAAAAGAGATTGGGGAGAGAAGAAACGGCTTCGACTTGAACATGTTCTCACGAATTATGTTATCATTCCACATCATTCGGAGATCGCAAAATGTTATGCAAAAATAAGGGCGGAACGGGAGCGTAAAGGTCTGCCGATCTCCTGTGCGGATACATGGATCGCCGCGTGTGCGGTGTGTTACGGCATACCTCTGGTGACTCATAACGCCTCAGATTTTCACGAAATTTCAAATCTTCAGGTGATTTCAGAAACGTAACAGCAGGAAACTGGCCTCTCGGCAGACAGATTTGTAACATTCCATAGCTCAAGTTGAGAAAGCAGTGGTACTCAAAAGACCAGGAGGTGAAACAATGCGTTATTTTTATGTTCTTATTTTGACATTCCTGCTGTCTGTTCACACGGGATGGGCGTCAGACAAAGAAAAAGAAGTTGTGGTTTACACTTCCCACGATCAGATATATTCCGAGCCGGTTCTCAGGGATTTTCAGCAAAAAACCGGCGTCAAAGTCAAAGCGGTCTATGATGTGGAAGCCGCAAAAACCACCGGTATCGTCAA
>DYRK01000709.1 GCA_020718785.1 Desulfatirhabdium butyrativorans
CATTGCCGACGATATTCAGAGTGACGGGGGTGGCGGCTTTGGTGTTTGCGCTGTCCGGGTTTGCCGTCGGCGGATTGTTTACCGGAACCGGTATGGCGGCGACACTGATATTGACTGTCGCTAAATTGGAATCTAAGCCCTCGTCGTCTTTCACGGTATAGGTAAAGCTGAAAGGTCCTGCGACGGAAGGCGTATAGGTAAATGTGCCGTTGCCGTTATTGACTAAAGTGCCGCCACCCGGAGATGAGAGATTCGTCGTGGTGTTTGCTGCCAATGTGCCGTCCGGATCGCTGTCGTTTCCGAGTACGCTGAAAGTAATGGGTGTGCCGACGGTTGCGCTTACGGAGTCATTATTGGCAAGAGGCGGAAGATTTCCTACGTTTACCCGAATTTTTGCCGCATTCGAAGTTTCGCTCGGAGTATAAGTATCACTTACCGTATAAGTAATTTCGACAAAATCGTCTGTGAAGCCGGTTACAGGAGTAAATGTCACCACGCCGGAAGCGTTGACAGTGAATGTACCCTTGCCTGACACAGTACGGCTTGTCTGTTTGCCGGCTGTAAGAGGATCAAGATCAACCGTTGTCGGGTCAATACTGTTGAGAGGGCTGTCAGGATCGGTATCGTTGTCCAAAATATTTATGGGTACAGGTGTATTCATCTCTGTACCGGTGCTGTCGTTATTGGCAACCGGAGGCAGATTATCATCAGAGCCGTCGGAAATGATGACTTCAATATCAAGAACAACAGCTTTTGCGCCATAAGAATATGTATCAATAAAGTTTTCTTCCCCAATTTTACTGGCGTATGTCCATGTATGATATGCTCCTATTGAACCATCCGGAAGGGTAGTGGTTCCATTTATATCATAAGCAGATGAGCCGCCGGGCGTTGGAAAAGGCGAAGGGATTGGATCAGTATAGTCGCCGTCATTATTATAATCATACATATCATTCCAAAGTACCGGCACTGCTACCTGATTTGATTCTGAAGTCATTCTATACATGGTCAGCCCGTGATCAGTCGGGCTGAAACCGCCGCTGACTTCCACATCTTCGGCAACATAGTGGAATTCTCCGGTGCGAACTTCCAACCGAGCTTTATACTTTCCTTTAGGGACAGAAACACCTTTGTTATCTTTACCGTCCCACGTTATGACGTTATGCTGAGGAGGTCCGGGGGGAACCGGAATTCGTCCCATCAACAACACATCTCCTCCTCCATATCCGCCACCATTAATATCTATAATAATCGAGTAGATTCCTCCGGTTGAAGTCAGATTGGTATCAAATTCAAATTTTCCTGTATCTTGTGTGCCATTTGTATTGGGAGGGGGAGAGAAAGAGGAATCTTTGTCTGCACTGTCAATGAATCTTGCATTCTGGATGGTCGGACAATTCGCCATTCCGGGATTAGCCTTACATTCTTCATCTCCCGGAGCCAGTGTAATGCTTTTTTCAGGATAAGAGAGATAGATAGGATATAAAGGTTGAACGCTTTTTCCTGTTGCCGGAACACTCAAACCTGAATACGGACTATTAACGCCTATATCGTTTGCAACAATTTTATAGGAATTTCCCGCAAGTTTATTGAGGTCCAATTTCCAGATATGAGACAAAGTTGCGAATCCGCTGTCTACCACAGCATAAAAATCGGCATCAGTGGAAGTAGTCTCAGTATAACTACCATCATCTGTGACGAAAGACCAATAACGTGACCAGACCCGTCCTAAATTGAGTCTTGGATCAGGAGGATATGTAGAGATAGTACCAGCCGGATCGGTCACTGTACTACCAGTCACTGTAATATCAAATCTTTTGAGACGGCGGTCGGAATCATTCTTATTTTCGAATCTTATCTCATAAGTTCCCGCAGTCAGCGCAGTATATTGGAGAGGAGGATTATTTAGCAGGTTATTGAAATTGTTATTCTGGCTTATGAAACCGGGGTCAGAGGATGCATCAATTGTCGTACTTAAAACCTGTGTGCCTGATGAATTATAAATTTTTACATCTATATCATCGGTATCATTGTTTCCGCAGACATGGATATTGATCACCTCGTTTGGGTTCAAAATATCAACGTAAATCGGCCTATTAAGACTTTTAACATAATCCCGCAGTTTCTGTTCGTGAGCAGTTCCCTGAGACAGCCCAACCTGCCAAGACCCCTCCGCAAAAACCGTCCCATGCCAAAGCAGCACGAACATCATAGAGAGCAGACCCATTGATAACAGGAACATTCCGCTCTTCAAGCCCTTCATTTCATCCGATTGAACAATGATATTTTTCATGGCAAACATCTCCTTACGGGATTTTATCCCTTTTTGTGAAAAATCCTTATCCTTATATAAATACACTTCATTTTATAAAACTTGATTTTTTTATGCAATCTTTTTTCTTCTGTGATTTTCGATCAGCGGTCCCAAAGTGTTCGTAAGTGTCTCAAGTGAAAAGGGTTTCTTTATAAAATGATGAATTCCTGCTTCCGCGGCTTTCGAAGCCATCCCGTTGCCGCCGTGACCGGATATGAGAATATTCAGGGTATTCGGCTGAATTTTTGCCGCTTTCATGAAAAACTCCAGCCCGTCCATTCCCGGAAGCTTGAAATCGCTGATAATAATATCAAAACGGTCTTTTTTGACCGCTTCCAGACCCTTTTCCGCAGTTTCCGCAGCCAAAAGGAAACAGCCTTTGCTCATAAATATCAGATTCAGGGAACTCCGTATCAGGGAATCATCATCCACAAGCAAGGTTTTCATGTCTTTGATCCGGCAAAAATAATCCATTTTCATCCCTCTCTTTGTTGTTTCAAATCTTAAAGTTATCTGATTTTCCCTGATTTCGGTTTTTCCCGATTTTTCTGACCAAACCCGCAAGACCGATCAGTCCTGATCCTATAAAAAACATTTTCGCAGGTTCGGAAAAAGGCACACTTTCCTGTA
>DYRK01000104.1 GCA_020718785.1 Desulfatirhabdium butyrativorans
GGCTTCGGGCGCAGATGCGTTCCCAAGCCGGGGCTTGGGAACGAGGAAAAACAGAAATCAAGAAAATCCTTTAATCCTTTGAATCAGGGTTCAGACAACTGCATCAGGGTTCAGACAACATCTCCCGGGCATGATCCAGCGTTGCCCGAGTCATTTTCACTCCGCCCAGCATTCTGGCGATTTCCCGAACCCGCTCATTGTCATTCAGCGGCTCGATTGCCGTGCGGGTTCTGCCGTCTGAGACATGCTTGGATATTCTGAAATGGCGATTCCCGAATTTGGCGATCTGAGGCAGATGAGTAATACAGATGATCTGATAATAAGGGGCAAGCGAAGCAAGCTTTTGTCCCACGACTTCCGCTGTACTTCCGCCGATGCCTGCATCTACTTCGTCGAAAATAATGGTCCCGAGCGATTCGCTCTGAGCCAATATTGCTTTCAAGGCAAGCACCACTCTGGAGAGTTCTCCTCCGGAGGCAATATTTGCCAGCGGTTTGAGAGATTCCCCCACATTCGGCGCAATCAGGAAAACAGCTTTGTCCGTACCGGTTTCGGTGACTGCCCGATATTTTCCCTGCGGGTCGGAGAGTCTTAGATAAAGCGGCGTTGTCTCATTTGCAGGAATATCTTGCAGCAATATCTGAAATTTCGTCTGAGACATTCTCAGCGTGGCAAGTTCATCTTCCACCCTTCGGGCAAGAATTTCGGCAGTCTGTTTCCGTTTTTCGGAGAGTTCCAGTGAGAGTTCCGTTAAGGCATTGTGTCTGTAGGAAAGCTTTTCTTCGAGTTCGGAAATAGCCTCGGAGATATTTTCAATTCCGGAAAGTTCTGCTTCTACTGCGTCAAGATGCGACAGCACGGCTTCAAGGGAGCCGCCGTATTTGCGTTTGAGCTTTTGAAGTGTGTCTATACGTTCTTCAATCTCTTCGATCCGTTTTTCATCAATCGGGATACGGTTCAGATAGGTTCTGAGTCCTTCGGCAATGTCTTCTATCCGAAATGCCGTATCCCCGAGTTCTTTTGTCTGCAAAGATAAGTCAGGGTCTATCTCACAGGCTTTTTCAAGACGTTTTTTGATTTCGGTAAGACGTTCCACAACAGCATTCTGCGCGCTGTAAAGCTCATCAATCGCGCTGTAAACCGACCGATACAATGTCTCGCCGTTTTTGAGAATCACTTTTTCCCGCTCGAGCGAGGCATCTTCTCCTGAAATAACAGAGGCTTCAATGATTTCTCCGCGCTGAAATTCCAGCAGACCGATCTGTTCCGCCTGTCTTTCCTTCAAGGCGTCAAGCTCGTTAAGCCGCTGAATCAGAGGCAGAATCTCATGATAAGCCTGACAAACCTTTTCTCTCAGAGGCATAAGTCCGCCGAACTGGTCGAGTATGAGAAGATGCTGTTCTTCCTTCAGAAGCAGTTGATGCGCGTGCTGACCCGATATGCTGGCAAGATGTTCGGTAATGGCGTTCAGCATCTTTACCGTACCCATGCTTCCGTTCACATAAATCCTGTGGCGGTCATTGCGGGAGATAATCCGCCGGATCACCAGACCTTCGGAAATATCATAGCCCTGTTCCTTCAGAATCAGGGAAACCGGGCTTCCGGGAGTAATCTGAAACAATGCTTCAAGCTCGGCAGCGTCAGCGCCAGTGCGGACAGAACTCGCGTCTGCTCTGGTTCCGAGAAGTAGATTGACAGCATGGATAATGATGGATTTGCCTGCGCCGGTCTCACCGCTCAGTATTGTCAGTCCGTCTGAAAAGCATATATGCAGGTCATCAATAATTGCGAAGTTTTTAATGGAAAGTTCTCGAAGCATATTTTTTTCTGTCGTGTCCCGAAAAAACCGGGTTTTCCCAAAAAACCCGGTTTCTTTTCCCCATGAACATCTTAAATCCGGCATGTCTCAGGGATCACGTTTCACGCTTCGGTCTCGGTTTTGATTTCCGGTTTTATTTCAGAAACACTGCCCAGAATTTTTGCCTCATCCGCAGAGATACTGTTCCCAAGCACTTTGGCAATAACTCCGCCCAGCACTTTGCCGATAATTCCCGTGTTGATTTTGGAAACTTCCACGCTGCTGCTGTCAGTTTCATACACTGCAAAAACAGCAGGGATAAAACAGGCAGTATGCGGAACTTCTCTCAGCAATTCCGAGACATATTCGGGTTTATATGCTTTGAGCAGACATATCCGCCGAACTTTCTCTATTCCTGTCTGCCTGAGACTGTCCTTCAAATCTTCGGCTTCAGTCAGCATCCATCCGGCTTCTTCAACCGCTTGTTTCAATGTTTCAACCGTTTCCTCGAATCCGAAACGGCTGGATCGAAGCAGCACGGTTTTCGACCGTATGGTAAGTATTTCCGCAACAACCGTCACTGCAATTCCGATAATAATTCCGATAAGTACAGTTCCCATTTCTCGATTTATCTCCTTTGAAATTTTAATTTTTTTCTTGTTCCCGCGCGGCGCGTGGGGACAAGAGCCAAGCCGTGAACTTATCCCGAAAATATCTGCAAAATGCTGTCATTCTTCGCTGCGCTCAGAATGACAGGAAATTCGGTTTCCGGGATAAGGTTCATCACCATAGTAGCAAAATTTTCTTTCCGTCATCCCTCAATGCTGCCCTCAGCTTTTCCATGTGGCGAAGCGCGGCAATGTCTCTTTCCAGATCAGAAGTCCTGATTTGAAGCTGTTCCGACAGAATATGAGGTTCTATACCGCCGCTTTCCTTCAATATCTCGAGTATTTTTTTCTGAATATCGCTGAGGCTCACTATCCCGCCCTGTTCCTTTGCAAAGGACTTCGCGCTGTGAACTGCCCAGGGATCGCAGGCACGCGCAGGAGAAAGGGCATCCATGTAGCAATCCTCACACAGAGCCTGACCGTAGCGATACTGTTCTGCTCCTTTTTCAATCACTGCCTTGCATTTGGCACATTCCATTTTTTTATATCTCCTTTCCTATTCGTTAATAATTATGCGAATCTTCGGTATCACATCTCCTTTCTTATTCCGGATAATTATATAAATTAGAGGTCTTATATCTCCTTTCTTATTTCGGTCTTATTCCGGATAATTATGAGAATCTCCGGGCTTCAGAACACCGCAAAACATCCCTTCCGGGACCGAAGGATATTCGTCGTAATGATACAGCAGGCATTTTTTCTGGATATCCGGGGTCATATAATTGATCAGATCAGAGATATGCGGATGAACGCCGGAAGGAAACTTCGAAGTTTCGCAATCCATATAAATCCTGTTTGCCCGCTTGAAATGGACTTCCAATTGCTTGGGCATAACGTCTTGAGTATCCGTGGGCATCAGAATGTAGTAACCGCCGGAATGCTGCAAACTGATGCCGTAACTCGCCATTTCCTCGGAACTGGATATGACGTGCATGGTAAAAACGGGCGTCATAGTCCACTTTCCATCGCCGTCAGAAAATATATGGGTTCTGGTTTCTCCGTTTTCCTGTTTGCCGATTTCATGGATGTCGAAATAGGTTTCAAGCCTGACATTCGGCACCCCCTGCACCGTATCCAATCCCGGTCCCACGGCTCTTTTCAAGGGTTCAAGCACTTTTTTGTGAATAAAAATATCCGGTTTGGCTTTTGAAGGGGGACCGGGCCACCATTCCCGCTCAAAAAACAATTTGTCGGCAATGGGTCTGTCCCCGAGCCAGTCTTTTTTTGCCGGCGTATAGAAAGGGTTGAAAAGTGTTGTCAGACCCAGATATTCCATGCCGCCGATGTGATCGTTATGCGGATGGGAGATATAAATGCCGTCTATATCCGAAGAAGTCATTCCTATTTGTTTCAAGGCATGTCTCGCGTCTCCGCCGATATCGACCAGCAGACGATACGGCGATTTTCCCCGCTTGCCGACAGTATCGAACTCGAGCAGAAAGTTCGACTGCCATTTGGGCTGATAAAGCCGTCTGCTTCGTTTATTGAGTTCGGTCATTACCATATCTTTTGTGATGCCTCTGAATCCCTGAGAAGTCATCAGTTTCATCACCGTATCACAGGCTTCTTCCACGTCAACAGCCTCATGATAGCTTCCTGTGGCAAATGCGGAATTTACTCCTATTGCAGTTATTTTCATTGTGTTCCTTTCTTGTAGCTGGGTGCTGGGTACTGGGTGCCAGCAAAAAATTCAAAGTAGCCAGCACCCAGATCCCAGCACCCGGTACCCAGTACCCCGCTTACCGGGAATTCCTGAACATTCCCAGCGAATTGGGATGATGAATTTCTTCTTCCATGTCTTTGATATGACAGAGTTTGCAGTTTTTGTCTGCACCGATGGGATAAGGCTTTTTCTGATATTGAATCGGTGCGATATTGTCTCGCTCATTGCCGAAAATATTGCTTGCCGGATATTCGGCATGGGGAGAGCCGTGACAAGCGGCACAGGCAATTCCCGTATCGTCTGTGCGGAACCGGTAGAGATTCTTCTCTGCGGCTGTCCATTTACCGAACTCGGCAGTATCTGTTTCCGGCGGATTGAAATCAATATGGCAGTTCATACAATCCGGCTCATTTATCCAGGGTTTTCTCGGAGCAATTTCTGCCACAGTTCCGACAGCTTTCGGCATGAGATATTTCATGATCCTGTCTGCACCCGGTTTCCCTGCATGTTTTTCCGAAGTCAGCAGACTCAGGGCATGATCTTCCATTTTGCCGTGACACTGAGTGCAGTTCAATCCGATTTCGCGGTGAATGCCTCTGAACCCTTGAGTAAAGCCCTCGGACGGGTGACAGGCAGCGCAGGCATCCGCATCGCGGTCTGTGAGATAATTGGCATGAAAGCCGTGTATTGCCGCAGACAGATTCATAAGTTTTCCTCCGGTCGGAGAATGGCAGTCATAACATGCTTTCGGCTCTCCTTTTTCAGCGGTTTTCAGAAGATCGGTTTTACTGATATGGTCATGAACAGAAAGAATATCTCTTGCAGTTTCAGTAGAAAAACCTGCGGTGTCATTAACGCGCCATTTTCCGCCGTGACAGTTTTTGCATCCCATTTCAGTCGAGACCGAAGAAACCGTCCGTGTTGAGGCAAGCAGATTTCCCTCCGAATCCTTTGCCTCAATCAGCAGCAAGGGATAAGGATTGAACTCTCCGGCATCTGTGTAAGGAGATAAAACGGGATTTGCCGTATAATTTCCAGATGTAACATCAAATTTCATTGTGTCCGCATACTTTCCGTCACGAGTCTGACAAGTAATTGCAGCATCCGTGACGCGTTCCGGTGTTTCCCCGCGCTTAATCAGCAGGGCATGAATATCATTATCTGCCCGTGAGAGAGTAAAGTATTGCCCGCAATCCGAAACAGCGTGCATTCCTTTGCTGCTCCAGCCGATCAGAATATACCGATCTTTTTCCGAATCGAATTGAGGAATTTCAACAGGCAGAGGTTCGGGTTTCCGGATTACGGCTTGTGCCGGACGATTTTTATGCAAATGTTCCGAAATATACGAGGCAAGCGCGTCACGTTCCCGATCATTGCCCATGAATCGAGGCATATACTCATTGATTTTGCCCATGCCGTCCAAAAATGAGGACATTCCGAAAACAGAGAATTTTTCTGTGAGCGGCAGAATATCGTTCATGGGACCGCGGATCGAATGGCAGGGCAGACAAAGAAAATTGAAGATTTCACGACCTGCATCTGCTCGGTTCGACTCGCTGATTTCCCGATTTTTTGCCCATCTTGCCGACTTTAACAGACCTGCTTTCCTGATCGCATCCGCGTCTTTTGCCTGAACCGAATTGGAATACATATATCCGTGAATCAGATATGGCCGTCTTCCGGCTTCTCTGATCCACTCGAATGCTCCCATATACATCAGCCCGATGAGCAAAAGGCAATATGTCATTATTTTCTTTGCATTTACCGGAACACGGAGCGTTATTATCACACCGATAAGGAATATGAGCGGCGATATCCACGCGAATGCTTTGAGAAAAAACAGAATTTCAGGAGACCGGCTGAAAATCATGATTTCCTGCTCTTCCGGCAGCTTGACCGCATACCAGTACGCGGCTTGCAGTAAAAAGAAAAAAGGAACCAGCAGCCACCACGAACAATATTGAATCATGCTTTCGCGGAACGCGGCTTCTTTGATCCTGACAGCAGTGATGAATCCGAAGAGTCCCGCGAGCATGAATGCCATGCAGGTTCGGAAAAAGAGCGCGGGCAAAAATGTGGGATTGAAAAATCCCTGCCAAAAATCACGCGTTTCAATCCAGTTGCCCGGAGTCAGCATAAATGCCACAATGCCGTTGATTACAAACAGCGAGAGCCATGCGAATCCGAAATAAAGCCATCCCACTCTGACATGCTGTCTTTCGGACATTTTTCCGAATGTATAAACATAGACAAACAAGGTGACGATTTCCCCGGTAAAGAACAGCCATTCTGTTGCCCATCCGAATACAAAGCTGTGAACAAGCACAGAGGTTGCCGCGGGGCTTAACAGGGAAATGACAAACCAGATTCCCACTCCTGTGACAGAGCCGAAAACCATTGTGAGCAGCATGAAAAATTTGCTGTGTTTCCGAGTGTAGCCCAGAATATTCCGAGAGTTTTCCCGATAGCCTTTGAGTTCGGTCAGTACCAGAAACAAGCCCCCGCCCACTGCAAAATGGGCAACGTAAACATGCACTGTGGCGATCAGCGCGATCAGAAAGCCGCCCCCCCAGAATCCCAGTTCCCATACCGGATAATGTAACAGCCAGTTTGTGTTCATTCTTCTTAAAACCCCTTGATCTTACAACAAGTTATAAAGATTATCCGGATCAGCGTCTCCCCTTCGTCCGAATCTGCTTTTTAATCCGTATCCTCTTTTAATCATTGAAATACCGTATATGACCGATTGGCGATCATGCCCGGAGCATGGTTCATTTTATATCCTGAATATCCGAAATGTCAATATTCTTGATTCAAGATTGAAAATCGCTGTTGCCGGTTCTCAATTGATTTATTGCCGATAAGCGTGTATTCTTTGTTTTGATTCATGTTTCACACTGTCGCGGGATATGTCTTTCACAGCGTGAACTGCTTCAGCATGATTTCCCTACAGTCCCGGCAATGACATGTCTGTAGGTGATATTTACGCTATTGGTTTTGCCGGAAATTTTTACGCGCGGCATGAGGCTGCGCTGATGGAAATAACTCCGATGGTTGCTGCCTGACTCCTGACAGCGTCTTAACCCTGATTCACAGGATTCAAGAATTTATTATGATTTCTGTCAAGCCTCCCGACATCCGGCATGCTGAAATGAGCGCAGCGAAATTTTAGCACAGTAAAGCTAAAATTTCATTTTAGCACTCCGGAGAAGTTTGACAGGATTAAAAGATTTTCAGGATTTCTGTTCAGCCTCCCGACATCCGGCGTGCTGAAATGAGCGTAGCGAAATTTTAGCACGCCGGAGAAGTTTGACAGGATTAAAGGATTTTCAGGATTTCTGTCAAGCCCTCCCGACTGTAGAACGGGTTTGAACCCGTTTTACTATGCTGAAAATTCAGCAGTCCTGCGGCTGAACCGAAATCCTGTGAATCCTTTAATCCTGAAAATCAGGGTTCGGACTATGCCGCAAAGTCAAAATGTATAGGAGAGAATCCCGGATTGGATATTTATCATATCCTCAATGGGTTTGATTTCGTGTGGGATGAGAAAAAAGCTCGGAATAATCTGAAAAGTCATGGTATTACTTTTGAAGAAGCCTGTGAAGTTTTCTTTGATCCTTTTTATAGGCTGGAAGACGCAAGCCGACACGGATAGGAGCGATGCGGAGTTATCGGTTATTCGGAATCCGGTCGGATGCTTTATGTCGTTTCAGCAGAAAAAGGAGAGGAGGCATGGCGAATCATATCTGCAAGAAAAGCCTGCAAAAAGGAAAAGAGACGATATGAAGAAGAAAATGCTTTTATCTGAAGACAGACCCGCAATTACAATATCGCTGACAATGCCTGCTGATGTGATAAACGATCTGGAGCGTGTGTCTCAGGCAAAAGGCATGACGAATTATCAGGCGCTTATCAGATTTTATGTGGGGCATGGACTCCGAAAAGACCTCGCGGAACTCGGGGAAAAAAATTCTGTTCAGGAAGCGCAGAGAGTTTTGGGAAAGTACAACATTGATCCCGGAATTATTGATGAAGTCATCGCTGCTATGAGTTAGCTGCATTTCCTGAGAGCGTCTGAATCCTGATTTCAAGGATTAAAAGATTTTCCTGATTTCTGTCAAGCCCGCCGGACTCCGGTGTGCTGAAATGAAATTTCAGCACACAGACACAAAACGGCTTGCAAAGCCGTTTTACAGTAAAACGATTTTTCAGATCGTTTCAAAGTCCGGAGTGCTAGAATGAAATTTTAGCACGCTTGCGGCTGAACCGCAATCATGGAAATCCTTTAATCCTGAAAATCAGGGTTCAGACATTCCTTTGAACGGGTTTAAAACCCGTTCTACTTAGCACTCCGGAGGTTATGAGACGATATGAACCCTGATTCACAGGATTAAACGATTTTCATGATTTCTGTCAAGCCTCCCGGAGTGTAGAACGGGTTTGATCTATTTTAAGCCGGGCGTTTTACTGTGCTGAAATTTCAGATCGCTTGCGGCTGAGCCGAAATCCCGTGAATCCTTTAATCCTGAAAATCAGGGTTCAGACAGTTTCCCGGAGTGTAGAACGGGTTTGATCTATTTTAAGCCGGGCGTTCTACTGCGATAATGAAAATCAGGATTAAAAAATAAGTTGCATATCCGCACAGATTCGGTCATAATCAGTATCCGACAAGGAACTTAACTTAAAGAATAACATCCCCGGAATCAGGATCGGAGAAAAATATGAATACAAACGAACATGGCGACAAGAATCAGAAATATGACTGCATTATCGTAGGCGGAGGACCTGCGGGGCTTTTCGCAGCGTATTATCTATGCGAATACTCGGAACTCAGGGTACTTCTAATTGAAAAAGGAAGGGAACCTTTGGAGCGTAAATGCCCGAGCAGCGAAACGAGCAAACGATGCGTCAAATGCTTTCCCTGCAATATTCTCTGCGGCATCGGCGGCGCAGGGCTGTTTTCAGACGGAAAACTGAATTATATCCATAAGCTCGGCAAAACCGATCTGACGCAGTTCATGCCGGTCAGTCAAGCCAAAGCGCTGATTGATGAAACCGAGCGGATATTCGACAGATTCGGCATGGACGGCGAAGTTTATCCTACGGACATGGAAAAAGCCAAAGATATCCGGAGAAAAGCAAAAACTCAGGGAATTGATCTGCTGATTATCAAGCAGAAGCATCTGGGAAGCGATTTTCTGCCGAAATATATTGCGGATATGAGCAGTTATATCCGCTCCAAACGCGTGGAAATTCACACTTCGGAGGAAGTCGGAACAGTGATTGTGGAAAATGACCGGGTAAAAGGGGTAGTCACAGACAAGGGAACATATTTTTCGGATAATGTCATTCTTGCTCCGGGCAGAGCCGGTGCGGACTGGGTTGGCAGACTGGCTCAGAAACACGGCATCGGACGGACCCATCGGGGGATTGAAGTCGGGGTGCGGGTAGAAGTCCATAATGATATTATGAATGATATCTGCAATGTTATCTATGATCCCACGTTTTTTATTCAGACCCAGAAGTATGACGACCAGACCCGGACTTTCTGTACCAACAAGGGCGGTTTTATTTCTATCGAAAGCTACAGCAATTTTGTCTGCGTCAACGGACATGCCTATCGGGACAAAAAATCCGATAATACGAATTTTGCTTTTTTGTCCAAAGTAGTGCTGACAGAGCCGGTCACGGACAATCAGGCTTACGGCGAATCTATCGGAAATCTTGCTTCTCTTATCGGCGGCGGAAAGCCGATTCTTCAGCGGTTCGGCGATCTCAAACGCGGGAGACGAAGCACGTGGAACAGAGTCAGCAAGGGATATATTGAGCCGACCCTGAAAAATGTGGTATGCGGAGATATTGCAATGGCTCTGCCTGAGAGAATTTTAACCAATATTACCGAGGGATTAAATAAGCTCAATTTTGTGCTTCCCGGCGTGTCCAATGACGAAACTTTGCTTTATGCTCCGGAAATCAAATTTTTTGCCACTCAGATTGAGACAAACAATCAGTTAGAGACAAAAATCAGGGGCATGTATGTTGCCGGAGACGGTCCCGGAGTTGCCGGAAATATTGTCTCAGCCAGTGCCACGGGACTGATACCGGCGAAAGACATTATTGCGAAGTTCAGTTAATTTTTTATAGTAAATCAAGGATATTATGCAGCAAAGCATAGCAGAAAAAGCGGCTTTTTTGTTTTATGATCTGGCATGGAAACTCGCTGTTCCCCTGCTCCGAAGGAATCAGCGGCTTGCCGAAGGCTTTGAAGACCGGAGGCTCAGACACAGGATCCCGGAGCCTGCGAATCTGTGGATTCAGGCTGCGTCTGCCGGGGAAGCCTATCTTGCCGGGTCTCTGATCAAAAATCTGAAGCCTGCAAATCCGGTGAATATCTTATTGACTTCCAACACCCGGCAGGGAATGGATATTCTCAGACAGGCTGTTGACGATATTACGGGCAATGACAGGGGTTTGAAAGCACAGACTGCCTATTTTCCCTTTGATGCCCCTTCGGTCATGGAAAAAGCGGTGAGACATATCCGTCCTGAAGTCATGGTGCTTCTGGAATCGGAGATATGGCCCGGACTGCTTTTTGCTTTGAAGAGATACAGATGCAAAGTGCTGATTATCAACGGAAGGCTTGCAGATAAAAGCCTTAAACGCTATCTGATATGGCCCCGGCTCTGGCGTTCTCTCAGACCGGACAAAGTTCTCGCTGTCTCAGAAGATGACTCGAAACGCTTTGCCCTCTTGTTCGGAAACCACGGCGTAGAGGTCATGCCGAACATCAAATTCGACCGGATCAGCAACTCACTGTCATCTGTAAATAATCCGCTCAGGGAGATTCTGCCGAGCAATATTCCTTTTCTTATACTCGGTTCTGTGGGAGATGAGGAAGAATCACTGATAGAAAAAACAATTCTTCATATCCGCAGCAGACGTCCCGATATCGTGATAGGATTGTTTCCCCGGCATATCTACCGGACAGAACACTGGAAAACAAGGCTGAACCGTATAGGTATCCGATGGATTCTGCGCTCCGAACTTCCGGACTGCCAAAATTCCTTTTTTGCAGGAAATCCGGAGTGCAAAAATTCCTTTTTTGCAAACGGCACAGTCATTCTATGGGACAGATTCGGCGAACTCTCTCTGGCATACCGATTGGCAAAAGCCGCGTATGTTGGCGGAAGTCTGGTTCCGCTCGGCGGACAGAATTTTCTGGAACCGCTCATTGCCGGTATTGTTCCGGTTATAGGACCTTACTGGGAAGCCTTCGCGTGGGTGGGCAATGAAATCATGGAACAGGGGCTTGTCCGTGTTGCAGCAGACTGGAAAGAGGCTGCAGAAATTCTGCTGAGACAGTCGGAAACATCTCCGCGGACTGAAGACATCCGGGCATTGTCGCTTGAATATCTCAGAACCCGTCAGGGCGGGACTGCCCGTTCCTGCGCGCTGATTGCCGAATTTCTTGATTTTTAAGTCTGACATAAGGCTGGCTTCCGGCTTGCGATAACTGTCTTTTCCGATAAGAAGAAAACTTCCATGAATTATGATGTTGTATTCAAAAAAAAAATTGCAGAGGAGTTGAGAAAACTTCCTTTGTGGGCGCAGAAAAAAATGGTATTGTTAGTCAGAGACCTGAAGGAAAGCGGCCCCGAACAGACAAAATGGCAGAATTACTGTTGCCGACTGAGCGAAACCGAGTATCATTGCTATCTCGCTACTTCGTGGATAGCTTGCTGGCGGCATCATCCGGACACATTGACAATTGAGGTTTACTATGTTGGCAGTCGTGAAAAAGCACCTTTCTGAGGAAATCCTTTTTGAGATAAAAGGAGATATTCCGTCTAAAGTGACAGATTATCTTGTAAGGGAATTCGGTCAGAATTTCGAAATCAGAGAGAGTGACGAATATCTCGTCAATATCTTTGATACAGACTGGTATCGGGAAATGAGCGCGCTGACAACTCCCGGAGATGCAATGAAAATCTACAGAGAAAATTTCAGGTTTACTTATATGGAATTATGCTCGAAAATCGGAAAATTCACAGAGCGGCAGATATATGACATGGAAAACAGCCGATCCGATATCAGCAAAGAAACAGCAGAAATATTAAGTCATCTGTTCGGTGTCCCGGCAGACAGATTTCTTTAGCCTTGTGTTCAATATTTCGGAAAAAACAGGGAGGTGCATGATGAAGCCCGGGCGGAGCGAATAAAACTCAGTGAGGAGATGGTCTGGACACCCGCCCCATGGACGGATTTGACCATGACGGTGTGAAAAAAGCTTTTGATATTCCTGATAATTACTGGGTTCAGCCGCTGTGTTTTTTGCGGAAAGCAAAGGGAAACCGTGAATGACCCGAAATAATATTCTTGACAAACCGAGTGTTTTCTGATTTAGACAGATCAATTTCGTTATAGAGAAAAATTATGATATTTGATTTTTATCATCGTCATTTCAGAGAATACCATAAAAAAACATTTTCTGCTGACATGTCGTCTTTATTGATGCCGCTTGTCAGAAGACTCGATTCGAAGAAGGCGAAGGTGCTGGATATCGGCTGCGGTTCCGGCAGAGATCTGCTCTGGCTGAAACAGCAGGGCTTTCGGGTTACAGGCTTCGAGGGGTCGCCGGGGCTGGCCGAACTGGCAGGAAAAAATGCAGAATGCAAAGTAATATGCGATGATTTTGAACAATATGATTTTAGCCGACTGGCAGCAGATGCCGTTTTGCTGACGGGTTCGTTGGTGCATGTGCCGCATGAAAGATTCGAACAGACATTTCGGAATATCATGCAGGCATTGAAATCAAAAGGTCATGCGCTGGTCAGTCTGAAAGAAGGGACGGGAGAACGGACAGACCATCATGGCAGGGTGTTTTATCTCTGGCAGGATGAGACATTGCGGAAAATATTTTCCGATAACGGTTTCAGCGTACTCAAGTATTTCAGGCAAGCTTCCCAAATAGGCACGGATGAAATATGGCTGGCGTATATCTTGGAGAAAACTTTTTGAGTATGAATACATATTTAACAAGTTATATATTAACTGCATTTGCGGTTATTCGGGCATAGCGGAACATGGAAAAGGTATCGGAAAACAAAAACTCGGTGCATCATATCGGCTTTTCTCATATTATGGACGAATTACGGAGACAAAAGCCTTTTCTCGCCGGACATTACGGGGTGGATTATATCGGAGTATTCGGCTCTTTTGTTCATCAGAATCAGAGAGCAGACAGTGATCTGGATATTCTGGTAACATTTCATAAGATTCCGGGTTTATTGAAATTTATCGAAATAGAACATTATCTCAGCGACCTGTTAGGGGTGAAAGTGGATTTGGTGGCGAAGGACGGGCTTAAACCGGGAATCGGAAAACGGATTTCAGACGAGGTTATATCCGTATGATTGCGGAAAATTGTATCCTGACCGTATCAGAAATTACGCGAACAGAATGATCTCTGCATCATATAACTCATTTTTAACGTGAGTTCGACATAATTTAAAAAACAGCGGGAAGCTGTGCGGAATTGATGT
>DYRK01000105.1:0-5088 GCA_020718785.1 Desulfatirhabdium butyrativorans
TTGCCGGCGATCCTGTCCGGTTCACAATCCTTTTGCGGATTGCAGAAGCAGGCATGGACGCTGCCACACAGGTTTCTGACGATTGTGCGTAAGTGTTTCCGTAATTATTTCTGATTGCCGACAATCCCTGGACACCGTCATTGCCCATTCCCGAAAGAATAACTCCTGTTGCATAACTGCCGAAAGCATGTGCAGCCGACTGCATTGCCGCATCAATAGAAGGCTTATATCCGTTGATATCCGGAGCCGAACTCAGGCAGATTCTGCCGCCGGAAGAAATTATCAGATGATGATCTCCCGGCGCAAGCAGTACGGTTCCGGGCTTTAAAAACTCTCCTTCTGCAGCCTCACGCACGGGAAAGGGAAACACCCGGTTCAACTGTTCTGCCAGAATTCTCGTAAAATTTTCCGGTATATGCTGGACAATTACCAGCGGAAAAGGCTCTGCTTTGAATTTTTCGGATTTCCCCAGACAAGACAGCAATTCTTTCAGCGCAAGGGGACCGCCAGCGGATGCCCCGATCACTGCTACCTGCGAGAAACTGAATCCCGATGTTCCCTGAAATCCGAATTTCGAATTCCTGATTCCGATACTAAGGGCTTCGCCATCTATGTCCCGTGATTTCAGCGACGGAATATTGCGGATGACTTTTATCCGGGCAGCAGCCCTGACTTTGGCGATGATCTCCCGGCGGAGAATATCAGGCGGAATCGCCGATTCCGAAGAATATTTGAAAATAAAATCAACGGCTCCGAGTGAAAGCCCTGTATTTGTTTTATGTGCCGCTTCTTTGCTCACCCCGCTGATAAGAACTACTGGCGTAGGGCAATTCGCCATGATACATCTGAGCGCATCCAGACCGCTCAGAACCGGCATATTCAAATCCAAAGTGATCACATCGGGCTGATACGATCTGACACTCTCAACCGCATCTTTTCCGTTACATACTGTACTGATAACACGGATTGCCGGGTCCGATTCAAGATATTGCGTCAGCAGACGGCAGATAAAAGGAGAGTCATCCGCTACTATGACGCGAACGGACTCAGACATAATGATTCAAGTGAGAATTGAGAATTGAATATTCATTTCTCAATTCCCCTCCTTCCCGCAGCAATACTTATATTTCTTACCGCTTCCGCAGGAGCATGGTTCATTTCTGCCGACTTTTTTGTTACTTATTACGGTAAATTTTTTTCTGTCAAAAGGCTGACGGACTTCTTCCTCATCATCATCTTCTTCCTCATCGTCGTTCTCGTCCTCTTTTTTATAATAAAAATCATCCGGCTTTGACCGCACTATCCTCATGAAAAACTCGCTTATTACCAATACGGTGATAATAAAAGCAGAAACAAAGGTTGCGGCGATAGAAATCGCCGAGCATTGGAACAATGTCAGCGGAAGTACCAATGAAAGAAGATAGCCCGCTCCGATAAAGGCTCCGGCAGAAACGATTATCAAAATGACGATCAGGAAAAGAAAAGTTGCAATTTTGATGAGTATTTTCATATCGGTTCCCGTTTTTATGCACATCTCCGGATAATATTTTTTTATAAGACAGTTCTTTTTTAATTGCTTCGATATCCGAATCTTTTATGAATTCAATGAGATTGCTCCATATCTGATGAAATCCGAACCCGCCTTTTACCATTTCATCAACAGCCTGCTGTCTGTCCCAGCCCTGAATAACGATTCTGTACATGGCGCACATCAGACCCGTTCTGTCGGCTCCGTGTTTGCAATGCACAAGAAAGGGACCGTTTTCTTTCACGGAAACAATTTTCAGAAATTTTACTACATCCTCTGTTTTCGCATTCCATGCACGGGTCTTTATATGCTCTGGCTTTAAATCGAGTCCCTTGATAATATCCCTGTCAGAATTCGATGATCTGAGATTGATAACGGTTTTTATCCCCAATCGGCAAGCTGTCTGCATTCCCTCCTGAGAGGGCTGTGCGCTTCTGTAAAGATTTTCAGATACTCTGAAAAAATTCGGAAGCCCGGCTGCGGATATGGGCTTGGCCCATTCCGCTGAAAAAACGGGTTTCATCCATCCCGGAGTACAGGCGGAAATAAATATTGCTATCAATATGATAAGCTTATGATTTATATTGAATCTGCACATATTCCTCATCATACTGTAGAACGGGTTTGAAACCCGTTCTACAAGGCAGAACTTCGTAAAGAGGTCGGGCAGCAAACACTGTAGAACGGGGTTTGAAACCCGTTCTGCTTTTTGCTATCCGCCGGTCAGTCTGAGAACAAGATTCACAAACTCATCCGCGTTGTAGGGCTTGACAATAAAGCCTCTGGCTCCCAGAGCTATGGCTTTGTCACGATGCTTTGCCGCAGTCCTTGAAGTGAGCATGACTACAGGGATATCTTTGTAGGAAGACTCTGCACGGAGCGCGCTCAGGAATTCATAGCCGTTCATCCGGGGCATCTCTATGTCCAGCACAATCAGATCGGGTCGGAAATTTCTCAGCCGCTCCAGCGCGTCAATGCCGTCTTTTGCTGCCGTGACCTTCCATCCCTGATCTTCCATGAGTCGTGATACTACCTGCCGGATACTTACAGAATCATCCACCACCATAATTTGCAGAGATTTTTCCGCGGCTAATTTTTCAAGCGGAACCTGCTCGGAAACAATTGTCTCAGTCCGGAAAAGCTCCTCAATATTCAGAATGGGAACCACGCTGCCGTCTCCCATAATGGTCACACCGGCAATGCCTCTGACATAACGTAGATGGGATCCCGTACTCTTGATTACGATTTCGCGCTGACCTGCCAAAGCGTCAATCACCAGCGCGCCTCTTTGTCCCCCGGCTTCTACCACCAGCACAATCGGATGTTCCGAACCCGAGGGGGGCGGAAAAGATAATCCATCGGGGTCATCAGCCTGATTTTTCCTTATATTTAAAACCTTTGAAAGATAATAAAGCGGTAAAATCTCCTTTCCTATCTGAACCGCTTCAGATATTTCCTTTGTAATATTTTCAGGAGAGATACGGATTATTTCCTTTATTTCATTGAGTGCGACTGCAAAAAGCTGACCGCTCACGGTGAAGAGCAATGCCCGTACCGCTGCCAGCGTCATGGGGATACGGATGGTAAACTGCGTGCCTTTGCCCTGCCGGGCTGCAACCCGGATAAGTCCTTTGAGTTCATGTATATTTTCTTTGACTACATCCATCCCCACCCCGCGTCCCGATATTTCGCTGATATTTCTGCGGGTACTGAATCCGGGCTGAAAGATAAATGCAGCCAATTCTTCTTCGGACAACTGATCTGCGCGGTCAGAAAGCTTTTCTCTTCGGACTGTCTCGCGGATAGCCTCGTAATTCAAGCCAGCACCGTCATCCATGATTCGTATTACTACCTGATTTCCCTCACGCGAGGCTGCCAATTTCACGGTTGCCACGGGCCGTTTTTTCAATGCCTGACGAAGTTCCGCGGGTTCGATTCCGTGATCCGCGGCATTTCTCAGCAGGTGCATCAGCGGATCCGTGATCTTCTCCCATATCACTCTGTCTAATTCGATATCCTCTCCCTCAATTATCAGCCGGATTTTTTTCCCCAGTCTGGCAGCAGTCTCGCGCAATGTCTGGCGCAGTTTGTTGGTAATGACGCGCATGGGAGTCATTCGGACCCGCATCATTTTATTCTGAAGTTCGCTGAGAAGAACACGCTGCCGGTTCAGCCTTCCGTCAAATTCACTGAAGATATTTGCCAGATTTGTGCCGATTGCCCCCACATCAATCACAGATTCGTTGAGGGTCCGGATAATCAGATTCAGTTCCGAATACCGGTCCAATTCCAGACTGTCAAAATCTTCGAATGCCGAATCTCCGGGAATACGTTCCCGTATCTTGGCCTGCGAATGCGAAAGCGACCTGACTTCATAGCCGATTTCCATGTCTCTGGCAATATCTCTCAGCCGGTCCCGCGAGAGATCGAGTTCGCTCAGAGTATTAATGAAAGCATCCATGCGCTGATCAAAACCGCTTAATGCGATAATCAGTTCGCCGACCAGATTGACAAGTTCGTCAACCCTGTCCATGCTGACCCGGATAGTTTTGCTTCGCTGGGAAAGAATCTCAGACAGTATCTCTTCTTCTGATGTGTCTCCCGGATAAGTCATTGGCGACTCAGGCAATTCTTCTGCCCTGTCCTCTGAAAAAAGCGTAATCTGTCCATCGGATTCCGATTCGGACACGGATTCCGACTCGGTAATTTCTCCCATACCCATAAGCTTCCGGTATCCTGACCGTAAAGCGTCAGCTTCGGCTGACCGTGCATCGTCAGGCCGGGCGACCAGCCGTTCCAGCAGGTCTGCCGAAGACGTCAGCATGCTCACGATTTCGGGAGTGATCTCTTCAGCGGTTTCGTACAGCCAATCCAGCAGATCTTCGAAGCTGTGGGCAAAGCCCGGAATATTCGGCAGTCCAACCACCGCGGACGCACCTTTCAGGGTGTGGACAGAGCGTCTGACCTGCCGGACAAACTCTTTCTGGGCAGGAGACATTATCACGGCAGCGGTGATCTGAGCTTCGAGGATATTCAGAGAACGCCCGAGGTCCTGCAAGTGTTCTTCGGCTTCTTCATAAAAACTTTCCAGCAGTTCCGGCGGAATAGAAAGCTGGGTCAGAGGTTCGGGGTCAGAGGTTCGGGGGGATGAAGCCTCGGACCTCGGACCTCGGACCTCGGACATGAATGAGGTATATGCGTTTTTTAATGACTCAACCCTTGAAGTCTGCGGATTCTGAGGCTGTGCCACAAGACTTTCAAGCAGATCGCCGGATTCCGATAGCAGGGCTGTTATTTCCGGCCTGATTTCCCCTGAGTTATCATGCAGATGTCTCAGCAGTTTCTCAAAGCTGAGGGCAAAGTCTGAGACATCGGACAGTCCCGCGGCTGATGATGCTTCTTTCAGGCTATGGACAGAACGGCTGATCTGCCGGATGATTTCCCGGATATCCGGGGACATTGCCGCAGTTTCGGTGATCTTAGATTCAAGGAGGCTCAGGGACTGCCCCATTTCCTGCATATCTTTTTCAACTTCTGTGTAAAAACTTTCCGGTAATTCC
>DYRK01000105.1:5188-8929 GCA_020718785.1 Desulfatirhabdium butyrativorans
TCCGGCAAGGCATCTGCCCCGGTCTCTTCCAGCAGCGATATTAAAGCATCATCATTGTCATCAGCCTCTGACTCCTCACCTCTGACCTCTGACCCTTTATCTTTTTTTCCGCCTTCCTTTTCGGGAACAAGTCCCAGAAGTTTCTGCAATACGGCCGCGTTTTCGTTTTCCGGAAGTTTCCTAATCCGCCGGAAAGCCGGCACAGTCTCGCGGATCATGGCATGGGAGTTGACCCCTTTATTAATGAAATCAGTACAATAGGTCTGAAAATAGCCGACAGTGCGCGACATGATCCGGAATGCCTCATCGGTGAAAGGTATCTTTTCTTCAATGATATCGTCGAGCGTGTCCTCCATCTGACAGGCAATATGACTCAGTCCGTATATTCCGACCATGGCAGAAGCCCCCTTGATGGTATGGACCAGCCGATGCGTCTCTTCAAGAGCTTCGCGGTCGGCACTCTTTCTGAATGATTCAAGTCCCTGAATCAGCGAAGGGATATAGGCTGTCACCTCTTCTATATATCCCTGTATAATCTCATCACCGGATGCCCTTGCCATGAATTCGTTTCCTTAATTTGGGGTTCGGGGTCAGAGGTTCGGGGTCAGAGGTTTTTGCCTCTTACCTCTTACCTCTCACCCCTGACCCTGACCCCGTTTTCAATTTTCAATTCTGAAAGCGTTCATTTTCGGAGAAGCCAGCAGTCTGTCAATATCAAGAATGTTCATCAGCACTTCATCCTGCTTTCCTTTAGGAACCATAACACCCGAAATATAAGAGGCAATTTCCCCTTCTCTGTACGGATTCTCCCGGATAATTTCAGCGTTCATCCGATCCGGGGAAAAAATACCCATGATCCTGCCCACAATCATTCCGACTTTCATCTCTTTGTCGCGTACGATGATGAGCATTTTCGAGACCGGCTGATGTCCTTTGGATTCCTGCGATGCCAGTCCGAAAAAGGTTTTCATATCCACAACAGATATGATTTCCCCCCGGATATTGCTGACACCCATAACCCAGTCCGGAAGGTTCGGCAGCGGCGTGACCGGCGGGCGGTGAGAAATCTCCAGCGCGCCGGAGATCGGAATAGCCAGCAGAATATCTTCCAAAAAAAAACGGATATACTGATTACGTCCGTAATCGCCGGTCTTGCCTAAGAGCGGAACTGTTTTTCCCGAACCCGTGACCGGATGCCCCGTTTCCCTGTCAATATCGGCAACCAATTCTTCCAGCTTTTTCTCAGTCATAAAGAGAACCCTTTTCGCCCGATTTCTGACTTCGCAGGTTGGGTTGAGGCACGAAACCCAACACTGAAAACTTCTTCGTAGGTTGGGTTGAGGCACGAAACCCAACACTGAAAACTTCTTCGTAGGTTGGGTTGAGGCACGAAACCCAACACTGAAAACTTCTTCGTAGAAAACACATCACATAATCAATGAAGTTGGGTTTCGTACCTCAACCCAACCTACAAAAGCCCGGCAACATTATCAAGCAATGTTTTTTCATCAAAAGGCTTTATGATATACGCGTCCGCGCCCTGTTTTTCTCCCCAGAATTTATCGCTTTCCTGATTTTTGCTGGTGCATAAAATCACCTTGATATGTTTCAGTTCAGGCGATGTTTTGATTTTCCTGCAAAGCTTGAACCCGTTGAGTTTCGGCATGACCACATCCAGAATCGCCAGCACAGGCTTTTCAGCCTCTATTTTCTGAAGCGCCTCCTCGCCGTCCATGGCTGTGATCACCTCATATCCTTTTTCGATAAGCGGTTCGCTGGTCAGTTTCAGATGCGTGGGACTGTCATCTGCAACCAGAATTTTTTTGCCCATTATCGTATTCCTCCGTAAATCGGGTCAGAGGTTCGGGGTCAGAGGTTCGGGGTCAGGGGTTCTCCGCCCCTGACCTCTTACCCCGTACCCCGTACCCCTCACAAATATTTTTCAATAGTCTGAACCAATTTTTCCGGTTCAAAGGGTTTGGTCAGATAGGCAGTCGCACCGGCCCGTTTGCCTTTCCATTTGTTTATCATGCCGTCTTTGCTCGTCAGCATGATCACGGGGATATCCCTGAATACGGCATTGTCTTTGATAATAGAAAGAATCTTGTATCCGTCCATTTTGGGCAGAATAATATCAAGCAGAATCAGATCAGGCCTTTCCTCGTTCAGCCTGCCCAGAGCCTCGAGACCGTCTCTGGCTTCGATGATCTCATATCCTTTCTGCCCGAGCGTGATGGAAATGACTTTCCGGGTGGTGGGACTGTCCTCCACCACAAGGATTTTTTTCTTTTTTGTTCCCTCATCCGGGTCGGTTTCAGCGGAAACGGATTTTTTCGGGTTCGGAAGGTCCTTCTGAAAAGCATCGGTGGAAGATTCCAGCGCCATGTAGTTGAGCAGTCTGCGGAGCTGATCTGCAAATACTTTGCGTTCCGGAGCAAGCTTGACTGTCTTGTGAAACAGATTCAGAGTCTCTTCCCAGTGTTCGAGATTCAGGTGGGCAATACTCAGATAGTAATGGGCATTGATGTTTTTCTCTCTGCCGATCACGCGCATGTAACGCTCGACGGCTTTTTCCAGAATCTCGGGATTGGCTTCCCGCGGGGATGTGAAAAACTGGCTGTGTATGAACAGGTGGGCTTTGCAATACGGACAGTGAACTGCTTTGACTTCTGTCGGAGACCAGCAGAACGGGCAATGCCTGACCTGATCCTCGGTGATTGTGCTGCGGGCAAGAGCTAATTTTTTGGTATCTTCTATGACTTCGGGATCATCAGGCGCAAGTTTTGCCGCATTTTTCAGAAATGCTTCGATGGATTTCATGGATGAGATGATCCGCGAACACCAGAGCCAGCCTTTGTAATTGCGGGGTTCCTGCTTTAAAAAACCGGCAATCAGAGTCTGCGCCTCTTTGAAACGATGCCCTTCTGCCATACAGATAGCTTCTGCCATCACATCATCATTGGAACGGGTCCCGTCACTTTTCTCGTCCTTTTTTCTGGCAGCATCAAGCAGCATCTGCATCAGGGAACTGCTGATAGTCCTTTTTTTCTTCTGTATTGCCTGAATCTCTATTTCCGCGTCATCCCAGCATAGAATTTCGGTCGCGGCGGCACTCCCTTTGAGTTCGTCGGTTTCCGCGTCAATCAGTTCGCCTTCTTCAAGGTGCAGATAGCCGATCCGCATTTTGGAGCGTATTCTGAGCGTGATGCTTTTCTGCTCCAGTTCCACGGTCTGAAGAAAATTTGCCAGTGTGAATCCGTGAATATAGCCTTTGGAACCGACCGACAGCACTTCGGATATCTTTTCTCTCAGCACATTGATTTCAAACGGCTTTTCAATATAATGGAGGATGCCCTTCTGCCTTAACTGTTTTGCGATCTCCGGGGAGCCGAACCCTGTCATCACGATGATCGGGATATTCCGGTAATTCTTGCTCATGTAGGACAGCAGTTCATATCCGTCCATCACTGGCATTTTGAGGTCCGTTATCACGAGATCGGCACCGGAAGCGTTAAGAATCTGCAATGCCTGCTTGCCGTCCGAGGCAGTGATCACATTGAATCCCCCGGCATAATCCTTGAGAGCCTCCGCAGCAAGCCGGAGAATCATTTTATCGTCGTCAACGACCAGGATAGTCTTCAAGTTGGAATTCCCACGCATTTTTGTTCCGAACAGTTATGTAAGAACCAAAGTATCGCCCGTAAAACGCCCAAGCTTAACCCAAGCTTAACCCAAGCTTAA
>DYRK01000105.1:9029-13657 GCA_020718785.1 Desulfatirhabdium butyrativorans
CCCAAGCTTAACCCAAGCTTAACCCAAGCTTAAATAGACGCAAATCGTTTTACAGGACGAAAGACGCTGCGGAGCTTGGCAGCTCTCAGGGATTGCCCTCTCTGCCGGGCAACTGGGCATTTTTCTCTTTCACCGTAGGGGCTTGCCGGTGGCAAGCCCTCCCCTGCGGATTCCAGCCGGATAACAGGGTCATACCGGCTGAAAGCAACATGTTCTGTCACAGATAAAAAACCCTATATCATTGCCTTTGAAAAAGCAACAGAAAAAGGATTTTTTTCAGATTTCTGCCGGAGATTCGGAAAAAGATATAAAATTCTGAGCATCCGGAAAACAGAGAAATATATATGTGTTACATAACATCCGCTGTTGCATTCAGATGCTGCGGGCTTTCATTTATTTTTTCATAAAACTGTCAATGCCTTCTTCTTTCCAGACCTTCAGGGTTTTTTCATCGTTGGGTTTTATTTTCACCCCGATGGCATTGACCGGGACATCGAATTTTTTCTGTATCTCCACCCAATTTTTTTTCACTGCCGGATCAATCGCCATTCAAATCACCTCCTTGGTTTATGCTTTGTCAATCAATAATATAGCAAAATCCATGCCAATCGGATTTGAAAAATATCTTATTGAAAAACAAGACATTTTCAGATCTCATCCCGGCAGAGCCGGGCTGATTTCGCCCGATATTCAGGATCAGTTGAAATAACAATCTGAAAACAGAGTAAAAAAAGTATGGGTTAAAAAAGCCCGTTACGGGCTTTATAAGCCCAGTTTCTTCATTCTTCTGAACAGCGATCTTCGCGAAATGTCCAACACAGAAGCAGCTTTTGTTTTATTCCAGCGCACGGTTTCCAGTGTGTGGAGAATAACTTTTTTTTCGAATTTTTCAAGAGCTTCCTGCAGATTCAGATGCTCCGGAACTCCGTCCGGAACCGCTGCCGACGGAGGGGAATCATAGAAAATATTCATAAAATCCAATGAGTTTACCGTAAGAAAGCGTTGCAGCACATTCTGAAGCTCGCGGACATTTCCGGGCCAGTCGTAATTCAGGAGCTTGTCCATCATTTTCTGACAGATAGGCTGTATTTTCACATCATTTTGATACAGCCTGAGAAAATGTTCCGCGAGTAGCGGAATATCTTCTTTGCGGTCTTTCAGATCCGGCAGTGTGATGGGGATCACGCTGATGCGGTAAAAAAAATCTTCGCGCATCAGCCCCTTGTTCACCATTTCCAAAGGGTCTTTGTTCATAGCGGTGATGATACGGACATAAGCTTTCCGCGGTCTGGTATCGCCTACCGGCGTATAATTCCCGCCTTCGATAGCTCTGAGCAGCTTGACCTGCATATTCAGCCCGATATCGCTGACTTCGTCGAGAAACAGGGTTCCCTGGTCCGCACTGTGAAAATATCCGTGTTTGTCCGTATATGCCCCGGTAAACGCGCCTTTGCGGTGTCCGAAAAATTCGCTTTCAATAAGATTTTCAGGGATTGCGCCGCAGTTCACCGCGATAAAAGCTTTGTCGGACCGGTCGCTCATGTCGTGAATGGCGCGGGCAGCCAGTTCTTTGCCGGTTCCCGATTTGCCGAAAATAATGACATTCGCGTCGGTTGAAGCGGCTTTCAGTATCAGTTCATAGACTTTCTGCATTGCAGCACTTTTGCCGATCATGTCCCCGAGCCGGTATCGTTCACCGATGGAGGATTTGAGCTTTACATTTTCGCTTCGGAAATATTCGGCTTCCTGCTTGATGGTCTGTTCCCAGAGCATGTTTTCCGTAATATCGCGGACTGTGAGCAGAATCGCAGGCTTACCTTTATAACTGATAACGCTGCTGAGTTTCTCCGCCCAGAATTCCCTGCCGGTTCTGGTCAGACACCTGCCTCTGAAAGACAGTCCCCATGAGCGTTTGCCAAGCGCTGTATTCAGATATTCGGTAAAACGCGGTTCAAAATGCTGTCCCACAAGGCTGATAATATTCTTGCCGATAATCTCCGCGGAACTGTCGTAACCGAACAGTCCCGAAAATGCTTCGTTTGCAAACATCAGAGTTTCATCCTGAATCAGCGCGACTCCTTCTTTGACATTTTCAATCAGCGCACGATACCGCTCCTCACCCGCGCGAAGCTCTTCCTCCATCTTTTTTCTTTCGGTAATATCCAGACCGACCCATATCGCATATTCCGCATGTCCTTGGCTGTCAGACAGCGCGGTATTCGACCATGCTATCAGGCAAAGATTTCCCTCTTTGGCGATCCAGCAGCTTTCATGTCTGTCGGGAAACCTGCCCTCTGCTATTGCCTTTGCCGGTATCATCTCTTCAGGAACCGGAAACAGATCCGATATGTATTTGCCGCGTACCTCGTCAAAGGTATAACCCGATATTTCTTCGCAGGCACGATTAAACTGGACAATCCTGCCGTTTCTGTCAAGGACAATCACCAAAGCCCCGGCCATTTCCAGAACCGCGGAGATAAAATGATGTTCTTTCTGAAGCGTCTCAATATCATTGGGATTATGATGCGGCACGTTACAATCCTCCTTGAATTTTCACTTTATCCGAAACTCGAAAAAAATACAAATACAAAAAAAATATGGCATATTTCAAGGATAATCGCTATAAATTATTGTTGGTTGACGAAGGTCGGAAGCCGATAACAAACACAGAAGGAGGCATTTCGGAAAAAAAATGAAAATCTGTTTTATTGTGTTCATCAGTATCATCTGTTTTTTTCCTCCGAATACGTTCGGAGCAGGATGTATGATGGGAGATTGTATCAACGGACAGGGTGCTGTTCTTTACCCTAACGGCATAAAATATGTCGGCGAATTCAAAAACGGCTTTTCCGAGGGAAAAGGAGAAGTTACCTATCCTGACGGCAGCAAATATGCCGGCGAATTCAAAAACGGGCTTCCGGACGGAGAAGGCACCGCGACCTTTCCCAGCGGTGTGGTACAGGAAGGTCAGTTCATAAACGGCTTTCCCGAAGGAAAGGGAAAGGCGGTTTATCCGGATGGCGATGAATATTCGGGTGAATTTGTAAAAGGAAAACAGCAGGGCCGAGGCATTATGAAGTATCATAACGGCACGTCTTATGAGGGCGAATTCATGAATGACGCTCCTGACGGCGCGGGGATTATGACACAGGCTGACGGCACAAAGATGGAAGTCCGGATGAAAGAAGGGAGATACACCTCTGTTCCTGATTTCGGGATAAAGAAAGACAAAGTTCCTCATAATCATAATCAGGCAGATGAAAAACAGCCGAAAAAATGATACCCGGATCAGGGGCCCGGAATAATCTGCGCTTTTTGTAAAGCGGTTTTGCAAGCCGTTTTATCAGCATAAACGATTTGCATCTATTTTAAATTTTTTGGCGTTTTACAGAAAATTCGGAAAGCGCAGATTATGACGGTGATAAGAATATTCAGGAATTACGCAGCTCGAAAGCTTCCGGTAGGTCAGACATTTCTGTCTGACCTGATTTTTCCCCGGTCATTTCTGACTGTGACCGGAGGGGTTCAGAGCTATAAGCCGGTAAACCAGCATTCCTGCCAGCCATGCAGCATCTTCCGGAGACAGGATTTTGCCGATGTTTTCTTCGAACAGAATATTGGCTTCCGGCGTAAATTCTTCATCCCCTGCCCATAGAACCAACTGTAATGAAATATATGGAAACAGCCGGAATTCAAACCCCGCGTCGCCGATCCCTGCCGGGATTCCGCCGAGTTGTTCCGAGGCTTTCAAAAGTCCCGGAATGTTTTGTCCGAAAACTTTTTTCAGCGGATCAATCGCGCGTTTGACAAACGCGCTGAAGTAAAAAGACGCGCCCGGTATTTCCCTGTAAGCAATCCGTTTACCGGTCGGTTCCGATGTCCGCGAGTTAATCATATAATGTAAAATCAGCACCTGCTCCTGAATCGGAACATCTTTTTCCGCAGCGGATTCGTCTTTGAATTCGAAGTCGGGAAAGCTGACTCCATAGACTCTGTTCAGAAACGGAATCCTGAACATTTTCTCTCCGCACGGTTCAAAGCCCGACCGTTGCACAAGAGCTTCGAATGAGGCTGCCGCGAGCGATTCTGCCGCTATTTTCTTTGCGTTTATATAATCATCAATACGTGCCATATCTCTCCCCGATTGTGTCTGACGGCTACTGCCGTACTTTTTTAGTGTTTAATCAATAACCTTCTGTATCCTTTTATCAAAGCCCCGACTGAAAGCTCAGGCAGCACCGCCCGGTTTCATCTTTATTCAGGAGAAATTCCCAGTTCTTCAAGCTTCCGGGCAAGACGCTCGGCACGCTGCTTTTCCAGAAACAGATGCTTTTCAGCATCTGCTGCCCGTGATTTTTCCTGTTCGGCCCGTTGAAATTCCTGTTCGGCACGCCGGCGTTCCTGTTCGGCCCGTTGAAATTCCTGTTCAGCCCGCTGACGTTCAGAAACAAGCTCCGATTCGATCTGCTCGGCTCTGAGTTTTATCTGACGGTGAAACGGCAGGACAAAGCCGCTGTAAATATCGTCATCAACCATTTCCTCAAGCGAAGGCTGACGGTACAGATCCGAAATCCTGAACTGAAATCCGGGCAGCACCTGAGACCGGATAATATCTTTTTTTACCGGTC
>DYRK01000106.1 GCA_020718785.1 Desulfatirhabdium butyrativorans
GTTATCAAATCAAAATCGGCAGAATCAATGCCGATAATCAGCAATCTGCTCATTTTTCACTTCTCACGAGGTAAGAGGTCAGGGGTACGAGGTTAGAGGTTTGGGGTGAAAAACCTCTGACCCCTCACCCCTGACCCCGTACCCTCCTTTTTCACATATATCCCAAAGCTCTGAGCCTTTCCGCTATTTTTGCGGAATCTTCATCGGAATAGGTTGTATTTTCTCCTCGTTCCCAAGCCCCTGCTTCTCCTCGTTCCCAAGCCCCTGCTTGGGAACGGGCTTTCTGCGTCAGAATATCTCTGTCCGAGAGAAAAGCAGCACTAAGGACGCGTCCGTCCATGTCTTCAGGAACCGGAATACCGAGTCCGTGAAGAAGAGTCGGAGCAAGGTCTGTGATTTCAGGTTGTTCCAATGTTATTCCATTGTGAAAAAGATTTCCGTGCAGCAACAGAATTCCATAGGCAGCATGGGTTCCGCTCCATTCACCGGTTCCGACAGACCGATTCCCGGAGTAGTGAATCACATCTTTGTTTTTGTTTTCGGGAAAACTGACAGCAGTCGAAAAATTTATTCCTTCCCACCAGACAGGAATCAGGTCCGGCGCGGATGAGAGATAAGGTCCGTGATAAACCTCGTCTTTGTGACAGACCTTTCGAATCAGTTGCCTGCCGGTCACAGGGTCTTTCAGCTCGTACAACTTCATTCGCAGAAAAGCAATCAGGTCGTTATACTCTTTGCCGGAACTGACAATTCCGGATGGATAAGTATCTCTGAGATTGATTCGAATGCCTGTAGGAAAGAACAATATCTCATGGCAATAGGCGCGGGTATTTTTCCAGTCAATATTCGCCAAGCCGGTAAAATTGTACTCCCATTTTTTTCTCAGTCGAGGAAACCACTGCGCTAACTTTGCCTTGTGACGGGGAGTCAAGGTAGTTCTGAGAATTGCATCTGCTTTTTTCATAACAAAGCCGAGTATGCCCCGGTCTGAGCGGGGTTTGGTCTTCAGCAAGCCGATCTGTGATAGCCAGCGGTTCATAGAGATACTTCTCGCGCTCGTGGGACCGAATCCGTGATCCGACATCAGCATCAACGAAGCTTCTTCCGGCAGCTTTTCTCTCAGTTTTCCGATAACTCGGTCTATGCTTTTATAGACATTCAACACTGCGTCCGCGTATTGCTTGGGATCATACTGAGGATGTTTCGGATCCATGTAGTGCCAGAAAAAATGCTGCACCGTATCCGTCGAGGTGAAAACGACCATTACGACATCTGCGGGATGCGTTTCTAAGAGATATTCTGTCATGCTCAGATAATGAAGATTGATTTGATCCAGCGTTTTCAGCAGTTCGTCTCGCTGACGCTCGGATTTCAGATAACCCAGATGCCTGACCTGATAATTGACTCTCCCGAATTTTGCTTCAAGCTCATGGTACAGTTCAGGCGGAGAAGTGATTCTACGGTCATCTTCCGGAGCATCCATTCCCGATATCATATAACCGTTGACCGATTCAGGCGGATAAGTCATAGGGACATTGATGACTCCTACGCTCAGTCCCGCTCTGCACAGAATCTGCCACATACTCTCGGATCGGCAGGATAAGCGGTTGCTATAACGGATTCCGTAACCCGGAGGCTGGGGTTCGATAAAATGATACAGTCCGTGCTTGCCCGGATTCTTCCCGGTCATAAAAGAAGTCCAAGCCGGCGCGGTGACAGGCGGAACAGAGGAAATGAGTCTGCCATGTACGCCGCCTTCAAGCAGCCGGCGGAATACCGGCAATTGTCCGGAGTTCGCCCAGGGTAGTATCAGATCGAATGTCGCGCCGTCTATTCCTATGATAAGCAGTTTGGGCCGATGCGTTTTCCGAGTCATATTATTTTTTCCATAGTGTTGCAGTCTAAATGCCGATTAGCCTCTCAAACATTTTAAAATCATCCGACAATCCTATTGTTTTCAATATTCTTGCCAAATTATCTTTTGCGTTGTCAATGTCAATATTGATTTTTCTGTCGGATGATTTTTGAGTTTCTCTCTTTATGGCTTCATTAAATTGAAAAAGAAAATATTTTCCATGTATATATTTTTGTAATTGGCTGATTCTGTTTGAAATATAATTTTTATAGTATTCATAGTGTTCTGTACAATCTTCAACTTCAACACCGTATTTATCAAGTATTTTGTTTATAAGTATCTTTTTAACAACACTTTCTTCACAAGGCGTACTCCTTCGCACAAATTTTTCTCCGAAAAATTTCAAAGTCCAATTTGCTGCTGATATTATTACTAATTTTCTACAAATCTCGGTGGTTATCTGCTCTATTTTATTAATGTCTAAAATATCAATTAACCCTTTGTTTGATATAGATTTTCCTTCTAAAAATCTAAGCAGAAGATTTGGATCAATAAAATAATTCTCTAACGTATAGCGTTCAGAAAAAATATATAATTTATTATTATACTTAGGATCATTCTTTTCATCTTCCAATTCTTCATCAGTTCTGAAATCTCTGTCTGTTATACCAAAGTAATATTCTTCATTTTTTAAATGAAAGACCATTTTTTCAACATATTCTTTTACTTCTTTAGCGCCCCCTGTAGATTGACCGTATAGACTTACATCAATAAACTCTATACGATCCGATTTATCTTCATAAAGTATTCTGTAAATTACTCTGTCATCATAACCTTCCACAAAAACAATGAATTTTCTTCCTGCCTCGTCAATTTGGTTCCTGATATTTTCATTGTCAATAAAACTGAATTTGCCGCCTTTTATGGGTATAAACAGAGTGGTCATTTTTATCTTATCACCTCATTCAAGCGAATAATGGATTTTTCTTCAAAAGCATTCCAAATGAACTTGGAATGTGATGAAACGACTATCTGGCATCTTTTTTCCATTTCTATCTGTTTAATTATTTTCATTATCCTTAACTGATATTCGGGATGCAGGCTCTGATCAATTTCATCTATGAGTATAATCGAATTTTCCGAAGCCTTCAAATAAAGCAGAACGGCAATAATAAGCAAACTCTCTTCTCCTGAACTGAGATTTTCAAGACCATGAATATTATTGTTTTTGGTTTTAATAAGAACTTTAAATTCAGGTCGGTAAATCTCATATATTTCTTTATCTTCCAAAACATGTTGAGTCCACTCTTTGAGTTCATCAAACTTATTTGTATAGGCATAGTCATAGTAAACTAAAAGTTTCGTCAAGTCATCGTCTTCAGGGCTGTATCTGTCTGCTATCTTATACTTTGTTTCATGCTTTGGAATTGAACTATAACGAATATCTGAAATTTCTCTGTCATGTGCATTAAAAAAATAAATAGATGGAAGTTTGCCGATTCTTTCAGGATCAAATTCCTTATACATGCTCTCTTCTATTTTTTTGAATAAATCACTAAATATTTCATGATTTATTTTTAGAATTTTCCTCTCCGAAAAGCCGCTGCTGAAATATAGCTCATTTCTGATTTCCATTATATTTATATTTCTGTCTTTAGGAGATTTTACTACTGAATTCTCGAATTTTTCAATTAACGATTTGATTTCTGTTTCAATGATAAAAGCCTGCTGATATTTTGTACTTTTCTGAATTTTATCTTCATCTCCGACAACTAATGACAATAATTTGTTATCAAGTAAAATATCGAGTTGGGCAAACTCTGTCTGAGTTAAAATATTCGGCTTTAATCTGTCAAAAAAAATATCACTCAAAGATAGTTTCGGATTTATCAAACATCCTAAATTGAGGATCAAATCCATAAGAGTCGTTTTGCCTGAGCCGTTGACGCCGGATAAGCATAACAAATTCTGCGGATTGTCATTATCTGTAAAATCAATCACATTGTTAGAAAAGACGCCGCTGTTAAGTATATATAATTTTAATAATTTCATAATATTTTTCTCTTAGCCCTGAAGCACCTCTTCATAAACCCGTTCTATTTTTTCAGAGATGATAGTCCAACTGAAATTGTCTCTCACCCTTTGCCGGGCATTATTTCCCAATTTTTCCGCAAGTTCTCTGTCTTTCAACAGCATGATGACTCCCTTAGCCAATTCTTCCCAGTCATGATCTTCTGCCAGATATCCGGTATTCAGATGGCGAAGTCCTTTTGCCGACCCCTTGAATACAACAATCGCTTTGCCCGCAGCCATATAATTGAGCAGTTTCACGGGAAAACCGGGGCAATCGGGCCGGCTTATCACCGCCACATCTGCGGATGCCAAAAGCACAGGAATCTCGGCAAAGCTCTTGGGTATTACTATCTCGACATGCTCATCCAGCCCGAGTTCTCTGATCATGGCATGACAGTCAGCCAGACCTCGTTCATTGACAATATTTGAGGCAATGAGAAGCCGGGCATCGGCAATTTCTCCGACAACGATTTTCATGGCTTTGAGCAGATAGTCAATCCGCTGGAAAGAATCAAGAATCCCTGTATAAATGACTACGGGGTTCGGGGCACGGGGTGCGGGGTTCGGGGTGGAACAGCACCTCTGACCTCTGACCCCTGACCCCGCACCCCTGACCCCGCACCCGCCGAAGGGTTTCATATCAATTCCCAGAGGAATGGTATGAATCCGCTCAGGTCTGATTCCTCGGGCATAGAGAAAAGCAGACAAGTCATGAGAAATAGTGATAATCCGGTCTGCCATGCGCGGCACCCAGTAATCGCTTGCCATTGCCAAAACTGTTCCTACAATTCGGGGTCTGAAAAAATCGTAAGCAGTCAACTCATCTCTCATGGTATTGACGGCATTGTAAATCAAAGGCTTTCCCGTGATCAGTTTTGCCAGAAAACCGATTACCGCTCCCTCATAGTTATGGGCATGAATAATATCTATTTTTTCACGTCGGATCACACGGCATAATGTCAATACCATCAATAAGTCAAGAACGGGTTTTTCAGCGGTGGGACCGACTACGATCTGTTTTGAAAAGCCGAAATCCGGAATCCGATGTATCTCTGCATTACTATGGGTTTGCCGTATATTACTATGGGTTTGCCGCCGGCAAACCCCTACTTCTCCGAAATGATAGGTGACGATATGGACTTCATGCCCTTTTTCTGCAATCGCTGCCGCGGTTTCTCTGATTCCGGCAGGAGTTCCATGCCCGGCTGGAAAGGGACAGGCTGCCACCATCGCAATTTTCAGATTTTCGTTTTTCATAATTTACTCGGGGCGGCGGATTTCACCCACCCTGCATTTGTAAGGTATCCAAGATTCGGACGATGCCAGCGGAATATCAATTCCGTCAAGGCGGATAATGCGTTTTCCCCGATCCGGACGATTGATCGGCAAAGGTCTGCCCAGATTCGGATCATCTCGTACAATATGCCGGATTCTTTTCAGTTTGTGATACAATTGGAACAATTCTGCAAATGCTTTCAGAATGACTTTGAAATTTGCGCCGGTGGCTTTCCCGTTGAGGCGCGGAAAATGAGTGACCGGAACCTCTTTGATCTTAAATCCCATCCGGCTTGCCTGCATCAGTATGTCCGTATTCACCATCGCGCCCACCGCGTCAATTTTGACTGCTTTGAACACAATGCTTCGGAAGAGTTTGAAGGCACAGTCAATATCTTTGACTTTCAATCCCAGAATCAGCCTCACCAGAATGTTCCATCCCCAGGCGTTGATCCGCCGATAGAGCGGATCCCGGCGGTTTGCTCTAAATCCCACAACAATGTCGTACTGCTCGATCCAGACCAGCAGCAGAATCATTTCGCTCAGATGAAACTGAAGATCAGAGTCGCAGAAAAAAATGAGGTCTTTCCCCGCGAGCTGAATGCCGGATTTCAAGGCTGCGCCGTAGCCCCGATTGCTCTCATGATGAATAACTCTGATTCTTGCATCCTGTTTCGAAACAGCCGTGATGATTTCCGCTGTTTTATCGAGACTTCCGTCATTGACAATGATAATCTCCCAGTCCCGCGCGAGCGATTCCAGACAGGAAACCGCCTGCGCCGCTGTCTTGGCAATATTTTCCTCTTCATTGTAAGCAGGAAGAATGACTGAAATACTTTGCTGCAGGATAAGTGCCATTGATGTATCCGATGATGTATCCAAAAAAAACGGCTTCTCAAATAACAAAGGGTTCACCCTTTGCGAATGAACCCTTTTTTGTAGGTTGGGTTGAGGAACGCCAACTAAAGCAGCAGGTTGGGTTTCATTCCTCAACCCAACCTGCTTCATTATGCAGCGGCTTCTTCCTTGACAGTAACCGCAATCTTGAACAAGACGGTCAGCACGAAAAATCCCGTGGCATAAACACCCAGCGTGATTGCAAGTTCCGGGATCGTGGGCGCGTATTCATTGACCTGGTGAAGAGGGTTAGGCACAAATCCTCCGGAAATCATGCCCAGCCCTTTGTCAATCCATGTTCCACAGAATACCAGCACGCAGCATATTGCCAGCAGTGATTCATTGGCACGGACACTTGGAATCAGCAGGAGAATAATTGCTATTCCCATCAGAGACATGGATGTCCACATCCAGGGAACCAGCGCGCTGTGACCCTGAAGCCCGTAGAAAAGATATGTCAGATGATCCATGTGTTCCGGAATCCGGCTGTAGAAGACCACAAAGACTTCGCACAAAAGGAAAAAGACATTGATGATGATCGCATAAGTCACGATCTTTGCAAGGCTTTGAATCTGCTCTTTTCCCGGATCGAACTTCGTCATTTTTCTGATGATAAGACAAAGCAGAATCAGCAGAGCCGGTCCTGCTGCAAAAGCCGAAGAGAGAAATCTCGGTGCAAGAATTGCCGTGAGCCAGAATCCTCTGCCGGGCAGACCGCAGTACAGATAGGCTGTGACCGTATGAATGCCGACTGCCCAGGGAATGGAAAGATAAATAAAAGGCTTGAGCCATTTCGGGGGCGCGACCGCGTTTCTTTCCGCTTCCAGCACCTGCCAGCCGATAATGATGTTCAAGAAAAGATAGCCGTTCAGTACGATCATATCCCAGAAAAGGATAGACTTGGGTGTGGGATGCAGAATCACATTCAACGCGCGCATGGGCTGCCCCAAATCCACGATGATAAACAGCAGACACATTGTGATCGCGGATATGGCGAGAAATTCCCCGAGAATGGTGATCTTGCCGAAAGCTTTGTAGTGATGCAGATAATAGGGAAGCACCACCATCACGCCTCCTGCCGCGACCCCGACGAGGAAAGTAAACTGGGCAATGTAAAATCCCCAGGACACATCCCTGTGCATCCCGGTCAGCCCCAGACCGAAATTAAGCTGCCAGAGATAAACGGCAAATCCGACGCTGATGCCGCCCAGCAGCACTGCTACCCATCCGTAATATTTTTTGCTTCCTTTTAATGCCAGTTCGAGCATTATACACCTCTTTTATCGGAGGTCAGAGGTACGGGGTCAGAGGTTCGAGGTGAAAGACATCACCCCGCACCCCGCACCCCGCACCCAGAACCTCTTTTTATATCGGAGGTCAGAGGTTCGGGGTCAGAGGTTCGAGGTGAAAGACATCACCCCGCACCCCGCACCCCGCACCCAGAACCTCTTTTCATTATACAATATAGTAAATCGTCGGTCCCGTACCCAGTCCTGCCTTGCGGCGGATCGTGTAGTTGGACTTCAGAAGCTTTCTGACTTCGGACTCGGGATCATAGAGATCGCCGAAAGCAATCGCTCCCTTGGACGCCTCGACACAGGCAGGCACCTGACCGGCTGCCAGCCGCTCCGCACAGAAATTGCATTTTTCCACAACACCTTTCATGCGGGTGGGGAACTGGGGATTCCTCTCCTCGATAAAAGGACGCGGATCCCTGAAATTGAAGCTTCTGGAACCGTAAGGACAGGCTGCCATGCAGAAGCGGCAGCCGATACAGCGGTGAAAGTCCATAAGCACAATCCCGTCTTCCCGCTTGAACGTGGCTTTTGTGGGACAGGCTCTTACGCACGGCGGCTCTTCACAATGATTGCACAGGACAAGAAAGGGCAGATGTTCGATTCTCTCATCCGTAAAACCAGAGGCGTCGCCGGGAAAAGCATGTTTATACTCTTCTTCCCATATCCACTTGATTATGTGCCGTTTGTTTTCCTTCGAAAAATCAGGAACATTGTGAATCTTGTGACAGACCTCGATGATAGGCTCCAGATCTTTTGCCGATTTGAATTTCCGCGTGTCTATCACCATTGCCCACTGTTTCGCGGTAAGAGCTTTTTCCTCTTTCTGAAATCCCGCGGCTTTGGATGCTTCCTCGCCGTGTTCCGAAGCAAAGGCATTCAGCACGGGTTCTGCTCCCGCGACTGCCAGCGCAGAAATTCCGGCAATTTTCAAGAAATCTCTTCTGCTGTTTTCCATCACTTTGCCTCCTTAGAATTTTCGGAAACCTTGAAGTTTTTTACTTCTGCCTTGGGGTTGTCAATATGGCAGTCCCAGCAGTAAGGCGTAACCGACGAATAATTGTGGCATCTGTCGCAGAATTCGGCTTTGTTGGAGTGACAGTCCATACAGGTATTGGAAAGACTCATCACATAAGGCTTTCCTTTTGCGCTGACATAAATTCTGTCTGATTCCCGGACCACCTTTTCTCTCCACATATCGAGAAGCTGCATGTGACCCGCCTTCATTTCCTCTTTGGACATCACACATTCTTTCGCAGCCTTTGCCGCGTCAGTCAGTACCAGTTCGGGGGCAGGCGCGGCTTTTCCGAGATTATACCAGAAGGGAAAGCTTACGAGTACAGCAAAAATCACAATTCCGGCAATCACATTTTTCTTATCATACATCTGCTTATTCATCGCTTTCCTCCTTTCCCGGAAGCGGTTCCCCGCGCAGATCGGTCTCACGCTCTTTTTCGCCGGGCATAATCAGGGCATTTGCCACAAGCTCGGTCATGCCTGTCACCTGCACGCCCGGAACCCAGTAATCCATGAGCGGAGGAAACACGGCTCTGTCAATGGCGCACACGCAGGCAAGCATGTTCACTCCGTGTTTTTCATGAACATATTTGACGGCATTGGCTCTGGGGAATCCGCCGCACATGCGCTGTTCCATATTTTCGCCCGCGTTTAAGCCCGCGCCGCTTCCGCAGCAGAAGGTGTTTTCCCGGATGGTGTTGGCCGGCATTTCATAAAAATGATTGCAGACATTTTTAATCACGTAGCGCGGTTCTTCCAGCATTCCCATGCCTCGGGACGGGTTGCAGGAATCATGGAAGGTCACTTTCAGATTGTCGTTGCGGCTCGGATCCAGATCGAGCTTTTTGTGCCGGATAAGGTCCGCGACAAATTCCGAGATATGCACCATTTTTGTCGAGGCGGCGTTTTCAAATACGGTTCCTGTAATCGGAGATTTGGGAACTTCCAGAAAATCCGCAGGACCGTTCATGGTGTCCATATATTGGGTGATCACCCGCCACATGTGACCGCATTCTCCGCCCAGAATCCATTTCACGCCCAGCCGTTTTGCCTCGGCATACATTTTTGCATTGAGCCGTTTCATGGTTTCATGGGAAGTGAAAAATCCGAAGTTTCCGCCCTCGGACGCGTAGGTACTCCATGTCACATCAAAGCCGTATTTGTCTTTCAGATACTTGAACAGCATCATATAACCCATGCAGGTATAGGTTCCGGGATCGGCAAATACGTCGCCTGACGGCGTGATGAAAAGGATTTCCGCGCCTTTGCGGTTGAAACTCGGCTCCACATCAATGTCGGTGATATCCTTGATTTCTTCCACAAAGAATTCCAGCATTTCTTTAAAAGCATGGGGCTGAATTCCGAGATGGTTTCCGGTGCGGTAGCAGTTGGATACCGGCGTCGCAATCCAGTCAATGTTCAGTCCGATAAGATTCAGGAGTTCACGGCCCATGATGGTGATTTCGGCAGTGTCAATGCCGTAAGGACAGAACACCGAGCATCGCCGGCATTCCGTACACTGAAACATGTAATACCACCATTCTTTCAGCACATCAACGGTCATTTCTCTCGCGCCGGCAAGCCTTCCGAAAATTTTTCCTGCCATGGTGAAATCGTTCCTGTAGATGGAACGGAGCAGTTCTGCTCTCAGCACAGGCATGTTTTTGGGATCGCCGGTTCCGATAAAGAAATGACATTTGTCCGCGCACGCGCCGCAGCGTACACAGATATCCATAAACACTTTGAAAGAGCGGAATTTATCTAACCGCTCCTTGAATCCTTTATGAAGAATTTCCTGCCAGTTTTCCGGCAGTTTCCAGTCCTCATCTGTGGGATTCCATTGTCTCGCGTAGGGAAACCCCAGCGTTTCAAGACTCTTCGGATTCGCGGCGTAAGAGTACATGCCCTTCCGAATATTGACAGGGGTATCCATCCATCCTGTTCCGGGACGGCTGTAACTCAGTTTTGACAAGAGTTCGCCCGGTTTTGCAAGATCGTCTGCCATTAAACACTCTCCGATACATTTCTGCTAACAAACATTGCTGTTTATTAACAAATTCACATTCTGAATTTTGAATTCAAAAATGAGGGGGTATCTCCCGAAGCACACAGGAAAAATCTGTGTGCGCCTTTGTCTATGCCCTTGGTTTTCGGGACTTTTTTTCGAATTGCCGGGTATCTGTGAAAACATAAACTTTCACAGGATTGCCGTACCGTCGTCCTTTTCCTGAAAGAGGGACAGGCTTCCGGCTGCCTTTTTTATCCTCATCACGGACAGACAAGACAGGGTTCTCATCATCTTTTTCAATAAAATGAGATTGTTTCATAAAAAACATAAAGAAAATTTCTCTGTCGGGGTCTGTGAATAACAGTTCACTGAACCTTTTCAACCGGAAGTCCGGCTTCTATCATTTTCTCCCTGAAATCATCTTCATATTCCTGATAGGTATGGACATGGACAGGATAGTTCCAGGGATTGACATGACGCCGGGCGCGTGTATCCGCGGTCAGGTTTCTTGTGGGACTCATAAATATTCCGCCCAGATGCATCAGCTTGCTGAAGGGGAAATAAGCCAGCAGGACGCTGACAAAGAACAGATGCACATAAAAAACAGAACCCACACCCTGGGGGATCGCGGGGCGGAACGTCACCAGACCCATGGTAAATGCCTTGACGCTCACAATGTCTGTTTTGAGAAAATAGCGCATCAGAATACCTGAAATGCAGATACCCATAATCAGAAAGAGCGGGAAATAATCCGATGCCAATGAAATGTAATTCACCTGAGGGATAAAAACTCTTCTCAGGAACAGATAAATCACTGCTGCCAGAAGGACAATCCCGGAAATGAAAATGCCGGGCAGACCGATCTGAACCACAGTATTCACCACTTCCACCCGGAAAAAGCTGTCCAGATATTCCACAGCCCGGACAAAAAACGGGACCGGCTCCGTAAAGAAGCGGAGATGTCTTATAACCACTGCCAGAAATGCCCAGTGAAAAGCAAGAGCAGCGAGCCACAGCCATTTTTCCCATATATAGGAAAGTTTGCTCCCGTCTTTCAGTTCGAATCTGAAGTTTCTGAAAAGGGAACGGAAAAAAAGCACTTCCAGAGCCATCCGGACAATAACGCCTTTTTTTGTAAAAGGGTTGTCAATTTCAGCCGGAGTGATCCACGGAAGCGATTTCTGCTGGCCGCATGTCGAGGGAATGCTGAAAGGAACCGGCGAATATGCCCAGTTCATTATCTTCCGGATAAATCCCGCGACAAAGATAATACCGGCCGTGTACGGAATGACCACACCGAACAGGACATGAAGTCCCGCGGCCTCGGTTCCCAGATATGCGAGCAGAAAAAGCACAATGACCGCTATCAGGGAAAAAATGTAATTTGCATTCATCTGACCCTACCTCTTTTATAAAGATTATCCTTAAATATCTGAAGACCGGGAATTTCGGAATTTCAGATATCGCTTCCCCCCTGCTTCCGATTTCCGAAAAGCCGAAATTTCCTGTTCCTCAAATTTCCATCCTTAGATTATTCTTCCTCGTTCCAACCCGTTGCGTCACTGCCGTTAAGTCAAGGAGGAGTGCTGAAATGCCAATCTTATTAAAATGGTTTAGCACTTTTTCGTCACTGCCATAAAAATAAGGAGGAGTGCTGAAATGCCAATCTTATTAAAATGGTTTAGCGATGTGTGCCAGAATTTCATTCCGGCACTCCGGATTCTTTCGGCACTCCGGATTCTTTCAGCAGTCCTGACCTTTCAAGTACGCGGTACATCCTGTTTTTTTCCTCGAATGCCTTGATTTCATAGACCTTTTCCCTGCATCCCATATAAATGTCAAATGACAGCAGACCCAGGGTGTCAATTCTTGAATCGAGCTTCAGCCATTCGGAGGGATTTTCATGGATTTCTTTTTCTGCGGCAGTTCTGAGGATGTTTTTCAGAGAAAAGATAAAACCCGTAGCTTGTGATGCTGAAAAACTCTGAACCGCGCGGATACGGATTATCGGATCGAGAAAAGACAGGAGGGCAGTGTTATCCATGCCTGCGAGAATTTCATCAAACATGCCTTCCAGGCCCCGCAGGGTGGTATTTCCCACAGGATTGGCAAAAGGGTCTTTCTGGCTTTTCAGAAATCGGGATGTGTCGCTCGGATAAGTGTCCACAACTTTGTCAAACCAGTCCCGGACAATAACCGGTTTTTTTTTTACCAATACTTCGTTCAGCCCCATGCTCAAATTGTTCCCTTTGCCCCCTTATTTTAAGGATGTATCTGAAAACGCACAGCCTGTTTCCGAAAATATGCTTTAAGCTGATTTTTGAATCAGCCTGCTATAAGCGATTTGCAAATTCATGTCAAGGATAAAGAACAAAAAAAAGCTCAGATGCCGCAGAGCAGGATCAGGAGTACATTTTTTTCCACGGATTCCGGCATTTATCCCGGCAGTCCGACAGAGCGAGGTACAGCGCGCCCACTGCCAGTTCCGCACAATGGATATGATCCGGGGGCAGAGTTTCAAGATACGCGGCAACAGTTTCAGGGCTGATTTCCCATGCTTCATCCCGCGATTTTCCCTCTGCCATGTCAGCAACGGTATTGGCACAGGCATTGGTATTCATGCAGCCGTTCACAATAAAAGAAACCGAGCGGATATGATTGTCGCGGACAGAGATGAACATTTCCACTGTATCGCCGCACTCACCTGTCCGCCTGCCGTATCCGTCCGGATGCCGTACGCGTTCATGTCTGTCTGTGCGAAATGCCATTTCCAGAAATTTCAGAGAATGTTTCTGCCAGAAATCAGCCGGTTCTTTTTCTTCCATGCTATGTTCCCTTATGTATCACAAAGAAAAAGGGTTAACCGGAAACGGCTAACCCTTATATTGCAGAAATATGGTGGAGCTGAAGGGAATCGAACCCTTGGCCTCTTGAATGCCATTCAAGCGCTCTCCCATCTGAGCTACAGCCCCGCGTCAGAATTGGGGAGTATTTAACAGAAGGAAATCGGGATGTCAACATTAAAATTACAAGCGGAACAAAAAAAATCTTCCTCTTGCTGTTGCCGCGAGACAGCGGACTGCGGCTATTTTTCACTTGGGGATGATTTATCCGAACGCGGAGAGATAAAAATTTTCCGGCAAGCTGTTCCGCGTCATAGAAATTATTTCTTGCCTCGACTTTACCCTCGTGTTCTTTTATTTTATCACTTATATTATTGACCTGTCATT
>DYRK01000710.1 GCA_020718785.1 Desulfatirhabdium butyrativorans
ATCCCTGGCCTTCGGTCGCTCCTGTGGTCTTTCCTGAGAAATTCAAAGATGAAAAGAAACAGGAACTGGTTGAACATATGGAGCAGGTGAGGTGCCCGGTGATCCTGGTTTTGAACAAGATTGATCTGCTGAACAAGGACAAGCTGCTGACCATGATCCAGGCTTATGCTCAATTTTTTCCCTTTCAGGCAGTGATCCCGATGTCAGCCCTGCACAGGGATGGCGTTGAGCGGCTTTTGCCTGAACTGCTGGCCGTCCTGCCCCTGGGGCCGCGCTATTACCCTGAGGATATCCCCACCGATGCCAGCGAGCGTTTTCTGGTGGGGGAGATTATCCGAGAGAAGGTCTTTCTCCTTACCGGTGATGAGATCCCGTATTCCACCGCGGTGCTCATTGAATCATTCAAGGAAGAGGGAAACCTTATTACCATCCACGCCGCAATTGTTCTGGAGCGAGAGTCACAGAAGGGGATTGTCATCGGCAAAGGCGGATTAAAGCTCAAGAGTATCGGCATGGCCGCCCGCAAGGATATTGAAAGGCTGCTGGATCAGAAGGTGCTGCTCAAGCTCTGGGTCAAGGTGCGGAAGAACTGGTCACGGGACGAAAAGTTCTTAAAGGAGTTGGGATTCTAACCCCGATGAACAGGGTTTGGTAAATATATCGATTGTCCGACTACCAGGAAATCGATTACCATGATATCGTATTGCAAGGTAAGCCGTTGTAAATAAATAACTATAACATTCTCATATCTTGCACGGCATAAGGGGCCGTAAAGAAATAGATAAAAAAGTAATGGTTATTTCTTAACGGCCCCTAAGGTGTATCTCAGAGTATCCCTGATTAAAATAAGAAGGAGGCAGCCAGAAATGCAGAGTAAATATCAAAAACCAAGTATTGTTCGCAAATTAGCTCCATTCAGAATTGATGACCGCGCAATTTCTTATGCGGAATTTGCCCCCAAGCTCTATAACCTTTGCATGACGTTAGGTTTTCGTAAAGGGCTCATCATGCCATCTCGAGCTTTTTGTTCAGATGAAAACCAGGGCTGGCCCATTATTCTGCTGACGAAACAATTTGGCACGTTTCCCTTTAATCATGGCCGGGTTGGCGGCATTGTGGCAGTAGACCGTCATGGTCCCCATGCCCATCATGGTGAAGATTCGGTGCTTGTTCAGGCAAGTCATGTTGGCTATGACCCCCATAGCGGAAATTATGGCACATTTATCCGTTCCAAAAGGATCGGAACATGCGTCTCTGCCTCCTGTGGCAAGATAACCCATGTGATTACCCCGTACCTGGAGCAGTACAATTTTGCCAGAGAACGGATTTTTCTTCATAAGGACGACAAGGGATCGTATCTGGTTACCGCCAAAAATTCATTTATCGATTTTGATTCACACCCTGTCAAAGACGGTCTGGTTCTCAATCTGGAGAATATGGTCAAGATGCATGAAAATGGCAGGATTCACCCAGTCTCGGCAATCAGCACCAGTCAGACCTATGAAATTTCTGAGGAATTTCGGAAGCGCATCGATTCTACCGGATATATATGGAAAGCTGGTGAGGGGGAAAATATCGGGAGTTTCTTGACCACTGACCTCTTTTATTTTCGGGAAGAGCTTCATGAGACAGACGAATCTATATTGCTTGAGCGGAATCTTATTGAATTTATGCCGATCATAGTCACCTCGCGTAATCCTGCTCTTCGAGCGGCTAAGATCAATATCCAGCTTGAGTTTGCCCGCACCCTGGAGTCTATTCGCCGTGGCTCGGACTATACAAACAAAAATTTACTTTTCATAGCCGGTCTTAATATTGATATTTCGGAATACGAGGGCTATCCAGCCACGACTTATTTTGTTCCCTGGGCAGCTCATATCCAGCTTAAAGATAAAAGCCCGGCAGAATACAGTAAACCTCTGGAGCAGGAACGAATCTATGCCCTGTTGATGGAACAGGACAGCATCAATCCGGAACAGGCGGACTTGAAAGAAGAGATCAGCAGAATGCTGGCTGCGCCCCGATTTGATATACGATCACCTCAGTGATGCGAAAGCAATGGCGCCGGCTTGAAAGGATAAAATTAAACATAGCCCCGATGAACGGATATGTCGGAGACATGAGGGCGTTTGCGAAAAAAATTTGGGTATGATGGTCCGGGAAGCGGTACAAGACTGCTGCTGTTTGTGGCGCAGAATAAAGGGTTTCTCTATAACGGGTTAGCACAGAAAAAGGGGACAGATATATTTTATTTTCCACCGGACTTGCGCGAAAAGCCGCGCAGGTCCGGTGGATTCAGACTTTAACCGCAGGAGTCAGTCCATGGGCGTAACTGTACATCTGGATGAATTGTTGGCTGCATACGATTGGGTATCCGGCAGCGAGGCAACTGTATTGAGCTGCGAAGCGTATGTGAGTAGGGTAACCGGCGAGATCCATTGGATAGGCGAGGGGATTGATGAGGAGCCTCCGGAAGATATTGACGATGGAAGCCTGTACATCGCTGTGCCGCAAAAGAGCGATTTCGATCTTGGTCGCTCCCTTGTACTTCGCTTTGTCGAAGAGCAGATTCCCAATTCAATCGAGAGCGTCTACGAGTTCTTCCGCAGGCGCGGCGCATACGCGAAATTCAAAGCATTACTGGACCGTGTTGGCCAGCTTGACGCTTGGTATCAGTACGAACAGGCCGCCACTGAAGAAGCCTTGCGTAATTGGTGCGAAGAAAATGATCTCACCCTTGTTCCGTAATTATCGTAGTCCGGCGGCTAAGAAAACGGACGAGAGGACGCCCCGCATGCTGCGGGGCTCGCTCCCTTCGGTCGCCACCGCTCACCTCAAACATTATGCCGGATAATATGACACTTAGAGGCATTCTTTGTTTTATACTGATGATGGGTATTGCAATAGCGGCTTTCGCTGAACA
>DYRK01000711.1 GCA_020718785.1 Desulfatirhabdium butyrativorans
AAATCACCCGTTTCATATTCATCTGTCTGTAACTTCCGTATATGGCGCTGTAATTAAAAAACCCTTTGAATAATCAACAGTAATCATAAAGCGGCGGAAAAAATCAAGTCCGATCAGAGCGTCAATACCCCATGATTTTTCAAAACGGGAAACAAAAACATCAAAGCGGTCAATTTTATGTCCGCATATCATAACAGAAGGCAAAGTTATCCTTCTGTATTTCTGAGTCTGCAATCCGGGTTTTATTATTGATTCGGCAGCAGATTCGATAAATCCGGTATGAACGAGAAACTGATCTGAAAATTCTGTTTTCGGCGCGCCTGTATCCAAAATTCCGGTGACACTGTATCTTAACCCTTTAACATCAATCAGTTCCGGCTCAATATAGATATGATGTCTCCTTATATCAAATAACGTCACGTTTCTCTGCATGGCTTCTCAACCCGGCAAAATCGGATTCCCCTGTATATCTGAAAGCTGTTGATCTGTTCAATGCCGGCAGGCGATAGACATCGTCCTTTTCTTTTGAATGCCGTTCAACAATTCCTGCAATAATATGACCTGAATTATCTGACTCAAAATCAACTATAAGCAGCCATTCATCCGGATATTCTTTTTTCATATCCTCCCAAGTCATTCTTTTTCTCATAATTGAAACCCTTCCGATCCGGTTACAGATTCTCCAAATCAGCTTTCCATTTTTCCGTATTCATCTGTCTGTCTTTAACATATTAGACATTTTCGGAAATAAGAAACGGGTCATAATTCAAATATTTTTAGGAGTTACGCAGTTGCATGATTTTTAACCGCTAATGGACGCCAATAAACGCCAATTAATCACTCATGCTACGCAACAGTAATTTTTCCCCCTTTTTTAAAGGGGGATGAAGGGGGATTTTCAAAGCGGCGGCACAGAAAATCCCCCCTGCCCCCCTTTGAAAAAAAAAGGGGGATTCACGCACTGACTGCGTAACGTGAGTTAATCAGGAAAATAAATTCAAGTGCGTAAGTCCTATATTTTGATTAAAATATAAATTATTGAAGACAGTCAGATTCTGTTTTGATAACAGTATGTTTTGCAATTTCAGGTAGTAGTTTGCTATAGGCAGCAAGTTGGGTCAGTTTAATATAGAGAGGAAGTCAGATCAGTATAAAATCCACACTGCACACAGCAACAGTATGCAGGCTATAAGCCTTGAAATTCATTTCAAGGCTCATAACCAAGTGCCTTGAAATCTTTTATTTCAAGGCTTTTTTTCTTTGACGGCAGTCTGTCGGAAAATGTTTGTCAGGGCTTATCGGCATTTCCCCATAAGGGATCATTTCCGAACCTTTCAAACCACCAGTCTTCGTCTGAAGAATATTTTTTGATTTCTTCTTGCGTAAAGGAATATTTATATTGATTACAATAAGTTGTAATTGTTTTATATGCAGAAATAATTTTCTGTGTCATTTCATTGCATTTTTCCTCATTTTCCCTGCATTTGTCCGGGTGCCAGCGACTGATGAGCGATCTGTAACTCTGTTTGATTTCTTCCATAGATGCCCGCTCAGGCAGATTCAACAATTCTTTGGCTTCCATAACTTCCTGATATTTTTTCAACCGTTTCCCTCCGGCTCCGATTCTGCTGATTCAGAAATTAAATTTCATGAGACCACAGCGAGAGAGATAATATGCTTTCCGTATATCTTCTGATCGAATCTGTACAGGAGTTAACCGGCTGAATTTTAACCGCTTGAATTTATCAGATGCTGTGAACTTCCGCATTCAATGAAATCGGGAAGTCAAATTCAACTGAATAACTCCTGTAAGTTTTAAAAAGTGAGAACCCTGTCGGCTTCTCTTATCAGTTCGTACAGATCGTCCATCCATGCAATCGGACATGTGCCTGATCTCTCCGACCGTGGGATTTCATGCACACGCCTCAGACATAGAAATCTCCCTGAAACTGGCCGACCTGCCCCATGACATCGAACTGCTCCGTGCCGGACTGCTCAAAAAGCACCCCTTTGCCCAGCATGAAAACACCGACATCATCTCCTTTTTTCACACCGACATTGGCAAGCCGCATCGCGTTGTAAATTGTCTCCCCATCATTTGTGGAGATAATGAACAGAATTTTCATATTTTCTCCTCATACCGAAAGTTTCTTTGAAAGAAAATCTTTCATCCTGCTCTTGTCCGTCGCGATTTCAAGCGGAATCAGTTCCTGATCCAGCAGAACATTTGTCGAGCTTTTGAAATCGTATTTAAGCGCCTGTTCGGAATCAGTCCTGTAAATATTCAACTCCAATTTTTCACCGAACAGTTTTTTCATGTCTTCGGCTACACCCATAGCCTTTCTGCATGACACTCAGTTGGGATTTCCGCTATGAAAAACAATCAGTTCAGCCATAATTTTCTCCTCTGCGTATTAAAGATTTATCCATTCATCCGCTCTGCTCTCAGTCAGTCTTTTCCCCGATTCCCGCTGCTCCTCAATCTGCTTTATATACATTGATATATCTCCGGCCGATGACGCAGTAATTAATTTCTGAAAGTCTATAGCGGAGATGTGTATATTCTTAACACCGTCATAATCTGAGCTTTTGTAAAACGGTTTTGCAAATCGTTTTTGCGGAGAAACGGTCTGCAAAACCGTTTTACGGCAGCGTCCGGAAGCTCAGATTATGCCGGTGGACAGTATAATTCATCTTTAATTTTTAGCCGTTGATTGTAAAGTGACTTCTCTGGCGTCGGGATTTCTCTGTTCATTTTTTTTGCAGCTTCAAGCCAAGCCGACGCTGCATATTGAATCTCTTTCACTGCCTGTTCCTGCGTGGCTCCCCACGCGCAGCAACCCGGCAAATCAGGCATTAAAGCAATAGACATTTTCGGAAATAAGGAATCAGTGCCATACCGGCTCCGGGCCTTTT
>DYRK01000712.1 GCA_020718785.1 Desulfatirhabdium butyrativorans
CCGGGGCTTCCCCGGCAAGTGCGTTCCCAAGCTGGGGCTTGGGAACGAGAGAAAATTTCAGCACATTTCCTCGTTCCCAAGCCCCGGCTTTTATCTCGTTCCCAAGCCCCGGCTTGGGAACGCATCTGCGCCCGAAGCCCCGGCTTCGGCCGTCTCCCGTCACGGGAAGCCGGGGAACCTCCCCGGCAAGTGCGTTCCCAAGCTGGGGCTTGGGAACGAGAGAAAATCATCCGGCAGAATGCGCGGGTCGCCGAAATGTCTTTATCTCTATGGGAAGAAAGAAAAACACAGGCAGAAAAGATGCGGAATCTGGCTGCGGAACTGATTTCGGAATTGTAGTCCGGGTTCCCGGCACAGCATTCCGAGAGTTTCTCCGCAAAAAACGGCTTGCAAAGCCGTTTTACAGAAGTGCAGATTATGCCGGTGGGCAGTATACAGTAAAACGACTTTCCAAGTCGTTTTGTGTCTGTTCTTCTGATATGAGTAAAACGATTTGGAAAATCGTTCTGCAGTAAAACGACTTTCCAGGCCGTTTTGTGTCTGTTCTTCTGATATGAGTAAAACGATTTGGAAAATCGTTCTATACTCACCACCGGCATGAATTGAGCTTTTGTAAAACGCCCCTGCTTAAAACAGACGCAGACCGTATTTATCGGCAAAACGATTTGCGTCTGTTTTAAGTTTTCGGCGTTTTACAGAAAATTATGAAAGTGCAGATTATGACGGCGGAAAGAATATTCACGCAGATTCAACACGATCTGTCCGTTTTTCACAACAGAATACTCTCTTATCGCCTGCATGTTATTCCTCCTTTTCATGGCATTTTGTGGTTCGGACAATTGCCGATTCATCTGATTATATGGTTTTCAGAATTTCTGTCAAGCCGAATCAGCGGGAAAAATACTGACTTTTAAAAAAATCAGGCAAAATAATCTTCAGACCGCCTTGCATTTTTGTCAATATTAAGTTAGAATTTTTTTAATCATCAACAAGCCGTAAAACCCTCTATGTTAAAATTGACTTTGCGAAAAAAACTGCTTTTTTTTTCTGTGATTCTTACGCTGATTCCGCTGGGGATTGCCGGAAGGTCCGTAGTCCGTATCACACGCGACGAAGTGAAAAGCTTTGTAAACGGCGAACTTATCGTGACAGCAGACCAGTTTGTCCGGGACATTGACAGTCTTTATACCTACTGGCTGGCTCCGCTGATGATGATGAAGGAGGTGATTGAAAACGAGGAACTGGGGTCTTCGGAAAAAATATCTGTTCTTTCAAACATCAAGGATGTACCGGACATTGTTTCCCTGCAGATATCTATTGAAGGAACTTCTGCTCCCATTCTTATCACAAAAGACGCGTTCACCTCCCGGCTGAACTCAGCCTCAGCGGATCCGGGCTTGCTGTCTCTCTCCTATCAGCAGACCCAATCGCTCTGCAAAGAAAAAAATGCTTTTAAAATAAAAGGTTACACCGCATTCAAAAGCGAACCCGAATATATACCGCAAATTGACGCATGGCTCTTTTCCCTTGTGTTTCCGCTCAAAGATATTTCAGGCAGAAAAGCGGTATTGGCTGCCAAAGTCAATTTTGAACGGATCAGGGAAAAAATCGGACATCATCCCTTTACTTTGAATAAAACCGGCAACATACTCCTGATTGACCGTCAGGGAAAGAAACTCTTTGATCCCGGTGGTTCCGATCTCAGCGACCGTGAAATTGTCCGTCTTGTGAAAACATTGCTCACAGCCAAAGCCAGCGGCGTCGCGCCCTATCTCAGTCCTGACGGCAGGAAAATGCTTGCCGGATACGCGGCTCCCGTAAATTTCGACTGGGCGGTGATTGCGGAAAAAGAAGCTTCAAAAGCCTATCAGGTCGTCAACGAAATGATCGGCAGGCTGCTATGGGCAGCACTGGCAGGATTGGTGATAGCGGTAGCGGGTGCAGTCATTTTTTCGGGCAGAATCTGCCGCCCAATCCTTGAAATCGGTCAGGTGGCAAGAGCTGTGGGCAAGGGCGATTTCAATGTCCGGGTGCAGAATACGGGGCGTTTCAGGACGGGCCGCGATGAAATCAGCGAACTGGGAGAACGGATCAATGATATGGTCGCGGGACTGCGGGAACGGTTTCAGCTTCAGAAATTCGTTTCCGGTCAGACCCTTGAGGCGATCAAAAAATCCGACGGAACAGGAATACATCTGGGAGGACAGCGCAGGATAGCGACTGTCTTTTTTTCCGATATCCGCGGCTTTACGGCTTTTTCGGAAAAAAACGAACCGGAGATAGTCATCAATATGCTCAACAAATATCTCAGAATTCAGGCTGAAATCGTCCGCGGCAAAGGCGGCGATATTGACAAATATGTGGGGGATGAACTGATAGCGGTGTTCGGGGATTCCGATGGCATGGTCAGAAATGCGGTTCTCTGCGCGGTTGAAATTCATCGGGCTATTGAAAGGCTGAATCAGGAAAATACCCAATGGAATATACGCGTCGGTATCGGCATCCATACCGGAGAGATGATAATGGGAGCCATGGGAAGCGAAGAGCGCATGGATTTCACCATATTGGGCGATAATGTGAATATGGGATCAAGGCTCTGCGACCATGCGGGACCAGGCGAGACAATTTTATCAGAAGATGCTTACTGCTCTGCCGGCAGCCTCGAAGACATCACGGTTGTCAAAGGCGAGCGCATTTCTGTGAAAGGAAGAGCCAGACAGATTCAGATTTACAAGGTCATTAACTGAAGTTCCGCCCGCCGTTTTTCTTAATCTCCACACTTTCAACATATTTTCTTCATATTTTCTTCATATTTTGCTGTCAGATTACAAAGAAATGATTTCATCGCTTATACTTTTTTCCTCGTTCCCAAGCCCCAGCTTGGGAACGCATCTGCGCCCGAAGCCCCGGCTTCGG
>DYRK01000713.1 GCA_020718785.1 Desulfatirhabdium butyrativorans
GATTTATTTCTTGCCGTCCGGACTTATTTCATGTACTCTGCACGAATTATAAACCCGACAAACAACACTCAGCAGACCGAAAATGCCTCCTGACCGCTCCCGGCGAAATGCTTGGGATTTGTCAATCCCAAGCGAGCATTTTTGCCCCCTGGCCGCTCCCGGCGGATTGACAAATCCGCCGGAAATGCGCTGGGATTTGTCAATCCCAGGCGAGCATTTCGGGAGAATTTTCGATCTGCTGACACCCGGTTCATATTCTTAACATCGTCATAATCTGAGCTTTTGTAAAACGATTTTGCAAATCGTTTTTGCGGAGAAACGGTTTGCAAAACCGTTTTACGGCAGCGTCCGGAAGCTCAGATTATGCCGGTGGACAGTATAAGTCATGAAAAACGAAACACGCTATTCAGAAAAATTTTTCCGGGAACTTCAGATCGAATTTCTCATTCATGAGTTAAAAGACCCTGTATCGGTAATCGAAACCGGGATCCGTACTCTGCTGGAAAAAAGAGAGAAATACGGAGACTTGTCTCCCCGTCAGGAAAAGACGCTGAAACGCACATTGAGAAATTCGCAGAAAGTCCGGGCAATGTTATACGATCTGCTGGAGATCGGACGGTCCGAAGCCGGGTGTTTCAATGTCTGTCAATTTCAGCCGGCAAAAGCCGCGTGGGATGCCCTGATGGATGCCCTGGATATACTCGAAGGAGAAAACTTTTCCGAGCAGTGCAGAGGATGCCGGGATCAGGATGAAGCGGTGAAAATTCTGTCGGATTGCGGAATATCCCTGAATATTTTCCCTCCGGCCGCAGATACGGAAATCATTCAGGATGAAACCAAATTCCGCCAGATTGTCGGCAATCTAATCAAAAATGCTCTTCATTTTCGGAAAGAGCAGATAGAAATCAGAATTGAACAGGAAGACGATTACCTGTATGTGGAAATCAGCGACGACGGACCGGGTATATGCCCCGAACACCGGCAGATACTTTTTCAACGCTATCGGCAGTTTACACAGACAGAATCATCTTTGCAACGGAAAGGACACGGTCTTGGGCTTGCCGCTTCTTTTATTCTTGCCAAACGCATGGGCGGAACCATCGAATTGAACAGCAAAAAAGAAAAAGGCGCGGTATTCCGGCTGATCCTTCCGGTAAACGCCGATCCTCCGTAGAGCGATTTTGCAAATCGCTTCCGAGGCGAAATCCCTGCAAACGGAGTAAGCCGCCGTCAACCTGCAACCTGCAACCTGCAGCCTGCGACCTGCAACCTGCAGCCTGCGACCTGCAACCTGCAACATGAGGAGAAACAAAATGGGAGAATCTTATATCAAGGGAAAATATATCCTTGCAGTGGATGATGAGGAAGATATTCTTGAAACTATCGAGGATATTTTAGATGAGGTCCGGCTTGACAAAGCGCGTGATTATGAGAGCGCGTCTCAGAAAATAAAAAAGAACCGTTACGATCTGGTCATTCTGGATATTATGGGGGTAAGAGGGCTTGATCTGCTTGAAGAAGCAACAGAGCGCAATATCCCCGCGGTCATGCTTACGGCTCATGCGGTCAGTCCGGAAACTCTCATGGAATCTGTACGCAAAGGTGCGATTTCCTATCTGCCCAAAGAAAAACTGGCAGAATTGGACGAGCTTCTGAATGCCCTTCTCGGAGCACATGAACGCGGAGAACCGCCGTGGAAACTGCTGTTTGAAAAACTGGGAGAATATTTCGATGAGCGGTTCGGCTCAGACTGGAAAGAAAAAGACAAAACATTCTGGTCTGATTTCAGCCGCACGTATCAGGTCGGCAAAGGCATTCGTACCCGTCTGATGCAGGATGAACGTATCCGCAGCATGGGTGTCTGAATTCGGGAGTTTAATCATGGCGGGTTTCGCCCCTCCTACGAGGATTTCAACAAGAGTTTTTCAAGGACGGAAATTTTTTCCTCGATATTCTTTCTCATTTCCGAGTCAATGGGACAACGCGACAAGACAAAATACGCGGTATCCAGGACATCGCCGGAACGCGGATTCGGCGGAAGAGTGCTGAGGCGGAGATAGCGGTCAAGCGTGCGGGTTCTGTAAGTTCCCCCGCTGTCTAAAGACGCTGTCCATATTTTGCTTTCTTCGGCAAGATCAATCTTTGTTTTTTTGGTGCTTTGTTTCCAGCAGCGCAGACAGAAAATCATAATTTCCACAAGGATTTCGCGGAGCCGGACCTTTTTGAGTTCTTCCTCAGCCGCAGCTCTGCCCGCGCTCTCTGTTTTCAACGACTCTTCCAACTGATTACGGAGCCGGGTCAGTTCCGCGTTGGCTTTTTCAAGACTGTCCTGCTTTTCGCGGACAGAGCGGATCAGCGCGAGTTTTTCCATGCCTTTGCGGACAGCGATTTCCAATTCATCCACGCCCACGGGCTTACGCAGATAATCGCTTGCCCCGAGACGCATTGCCTGCACCGCGGTGTCTATGCCGCCGTGTCCGGTCATGACAATGCACTGGAGGTCGGGCTGAATGGCAACCGCTCTGCGGATAAGTTCGATGCCGTCCATGCCCGGCATACGGATGTCGGCAAGGAGAATATCTTTTTCGCTTTTGTGCAAGATTTCCAGCGCGGCATCGCCGCATGAAGCAGTGTCCACGGAATACGACAGCATTTCAAGCTGCCATTTTACAAATTCCGTAAAATCAGGCTCATCATCTGTCAGCAAAATTTTTCCCTTTAAATCCATTTTGTTATCTCCGATTTACCGGTAACGGTCTGCTGAAACAAAACAGCTTGCGTCTGTTTTAAGCCGGGGCATTTTACCGTAAAACGCCCTAGTTTAAGATAGACCCAAATCGTTTAGGAATCACGCAGTTTTCCTCGTTCCCAAGCCCCAGCTTGGGAACGCGTCTGCGCCCGAAGCCCCGGC
>DYRK01000714.1 GCA_020718785.1 Desulfatirhabdium butyrativorans
AAAAGTAAAGCGGGTTTCAAACCCGCTTTACATCATGTTTACGGAGTGCTGAAATTTCATTTTGGAGCAATGCGGAAAGGTCACGCCGCCGGCGTGACCCTACTCGTTTCCCCTCATTTCCTCTTTTCCTACTTCCTCTTTTTTCAATATAATCCGGGCATCAACGACACTCAGACCTGTTTCGTGAACAATGACCGGATTGAGATCCATTTCCTGTATATCGGGATAGGATTCTATGACTTCGGATACCATCAGCAGGAGTTTTACAATCGCCTTTTTATCATATGCAGGTCTGCCTCTGAGACCGTTCAGAATGGCTGATGCCCTGATTTCATCCACCATTTTGCGGGCATAAGGCGGCGACAGGGGAAGAACCCGGGTGGCAACATCCTTTAGCACTTCTACTAAAATGCCGCCGATGCCGAACATAACAATGGGACCGAACTGGTCATCTATCTTGGTTCCGATAATGACTTCCAAGCCTTTTTTCGCCATGGGCGAAACAAGAACGCCTCTGATCTCTGCATGAGGATTATATTTTACCGCATTTGCGATGATCTCGTCAAAAGCCTGACGGATTTCCGCTTCGGTGCCGAGTCTGATCTTTACTCCGCCCGCATCGCTTTTGTGCAGAATCTCCGGGGAAACAATTTTCAACGCTACATCGCTGTGAAGGCTTTCTGCGATTTTTACCGCCTCGTCCGCGCTTTCTGCCACTTTATCTCCGATCACAGGAAAGCCGTGCATTTTCAAGAGAGTCTTTGCCTCGTGTTCCAGCATGACGCGTCGCCCTTTTTCTCTGACAGAACGTATGAGATTATCGCCTTCGGGCTTGGCTTCTTCTCTCCAGTTGAAGATGAAATTGGCTTTGGGATGATAGCTTTTTGTGAAATTACCGTACTCTGCCAGAACTCCCATACATTTGCAGGCCACATCAAGGGAGTCATAGACCGGAATGCTGTAGTAACGCAGGAGATGGAGCGGATGTGTTTTCTCGGAATTGTAAAGACTGTGAAAAATAATGGGTTTATGCCGTTTTTGAAGCATTTTTCCCATGCGGTGAGCTGCGTCTTCTTCTTTCAGGCTCAGACTTTTGGCAAAGCGGATGCCGTAGCCTCCGAAAAGTCCCACTACCAGAAGCCCGCCCACTTCGGGGTCTTTCAGAATAATGTCTGCACAGTCCGCAAAAACAGTCGGATCCGAATCTGTGCCGCCGGCTACGTCAACCGGATTTCTCACCGCCGCGGCAGGCGGAAGGATTTCTTTCAGTTTTTCCTGAGTTTTCTCACTGAGTTCTGGAATTTTCAATCCCAGATCGGTCAGAATATCAGCGGCAATCGTGGCATGTCCGCCGCCGTCTGCAAGAATGGCGATCTGATTGTTTTTGACCGGCGGAAGACTCGAAAGGGTTTCGGCAGCAGGAAAAAGCTCGTCCGAATTTTCAATAACCGTGATTCCCGCACGTTGATAAGCATTTTTTGCGACCATAGAAATGCCTGCCAGCGCGCCCGTATGACTTCCCGCACTTTTCTGACCGACTTCGGAACGTCCGCTTTTCAGCAGAATAACAGGCTTTCTGATAGTCGTAGTATAGGCTTCCTGAAGGAATTTCCGGCCCATTCTCATGCCTTCCACATACATAAGGATGGCTTTGGTATCATCGTCATCTCTGAAAAAATCAAGATATTCGTGAAATTTGATATCAGCCTCGTTTCCTACGCCCACATAATAGGAAAAGCCTTTCAGACTCCTGAGTTTTGCTTCTGTGATCAGTGTCAGAGCCATATTGCCGCTCTGGGAAAGAAGGGCAATATCTCCTTTTGGCACATCGTGCAGACCCACAAGATTCATTCCCTGTTTGACATTCATCATGCCGGAAGTATTGGGACCGATGAGGCGGATATTGTGTTTCCGAGCCATCCGCACGATTTCGTTTTCCAGTTCCTTTCCTTCTTTGCCGGTCTCTCCGAAACCGCCTGCAATAATCACCGCGCCGGCAACATCTTTCCGACCGCAATCTTCCAGAACCGAAGGAATGGTTTTTGCACGAGTTGTAATCAATACAATATCAACCGTATCTTCGATATCCGAGACTTTCTTGTAACATTTGAGTCCCAGTACGCTTTTTTCTTTCGGATTGACAGCATAGATACTGCCTTCGAATTTCTCATCCTGAAGGGTCCGAATCGCCTGATATCCCCGCTTGGTTTCAGTCTTTGACGCGCCGACAATTGCAACGGATTCGGCATTTAAAACTCTTTCGAGAGACATGATCACTTATTCCTTATTTAAACTACAGACTTCCAGAAATTAAATTTCACTGCGTTATCGCTCGGAGATATACGAAAAAGTACTATCTCCTCACTGCTGCCTTGTGAAATTTGATTTCTGAAAATCTGTATTATTAAAAATCGTTTTATTCTCAGAACCGCAGACAGAGCATACCGCACATCCCCGTATATCCCCGCATATCCCAGCATATCCCAGCATATCCCAGCATATCCCCGCATATCAATGATGAAAAAAGTCAATAAAAAGATATTCCGGTTCCATATCATAATTATCCGTAGGCGGCAACCTGATAAATGGCACAGAGTCCGCTTTCGTCAACAGCCGCGATTGTGAAAAAAAAGGAGCTGCCTGACATTCCGATGTCCTCTGACGCGTTTATTCATGAAATGCGGAAACTTTAAACGCCGCGCCTGAAAACCGCCGCGTTTAGGGCAAACGATCTGGCATGTATTTTAACCGTCTTATTTCATTTCAGATATATTTTTTGCACAATCTTTGTCCCCGGTGTATGATTTTGCTTGACAAATCAAAAAAGGCGGTATATAAGAAAAAGATCATTCGGGATGTGGCTCAGTCTGGTAGAGCACAGCGTTCGGGACGCTGGGGTCGCTGGTTCAAA
>DYRK01000715.1 GCA_020718785.1 Desulfatirhabdium butyrativorans
CGCCCGAAGCCCCGGCTTCGGGGCGTCTCCCGTCACGGGAAGCCGGGGCTTCCCCGGCAAGTGCGTTCCCAAGCTGGGGCTTGGGAACGAGAAAAAGGATTTTCATGATTTGTGTTCCGGAGTGCAAAAACAGAGCGAAGCGGTTTTTTGCACACATTGTCCGAACCCTGATTCAGAATACGGGCAACCGAATTTCTCAATTTCTTTTTTTAACAGCATTTTTTGCAGAAAGCAAGGAGGATAAAATGAGTCTTAAAAAACTGACTTCGGCTGTCATTGCCCTGATTGCGGCTGTTCTGTTCTGCGGGACAGCGCACGCGGGCAACAGCAGCGGTTACGCATGGAGCGAGAATGCAGGCTGGGTCAATTTCAGTCCGACCGGCGGCGGTGCCGCCGTGTATGACGACCATCTCGAAGGCTATGTCTGGCATGAGAATATCGGCTGGATACGGCTCGGAACATTCACTGCCGGAACAGCGCACACTTACGCCAATACGACAAACTTAAACTACGGCGTGAACAATGACGGCTCCGGCACGCTTTCGGGTTACGGCTGGAGCGAGAATGCGGGCTGGATAAATTTCGATCCGACAGGCGGCGGCGTAACGATTGCGGGCGGTTCTTTTGACGGCTACGCATGGGCGGAAAACGTCGGCTGGATTCATTTTAAAAACACTTCTCCTGCGTATAATGCGGTTACGACATGGGAATCGGCAACGCCTTTGCCCAATGCCCCGACAGGTCTGAACGCAAATGCAGCATCTCAGACTCAAATCAATCTGAATTGGACAGACAACAGCGGCGATGAGACCGGCTTCAAAATTTTCCGCAACGGCGTCGAACTGCTCCCGTCTCCGAAGGTCGGCCCGAATGTAACGGCTTTCAGCGATACCGGTCTGACCTGCGGCACGACCTACAGTTATCAGGTAAAGGCGACCAATGCAGGCGGAGATTCCTCAGCATCGGCAGCATCCGGGACAACTCAGGCCTGCGGCGGCGGTACGCCTGCGGGCGGTCTGCCGGATACGCCCTCCGGATTGACTGCACAGCCGGTATCCCACGAGGCGATTTATCTCACATGGACCGACAACAGCGACAATGAAACCGGCTTTATTATCGAGCGCTGGTCAATGGGCGCCGACTGGGTCACGGTAGGCGTTGCCGGAGCGAATGCAGCTTCTTATACGGATTCGCCGCTGAGTTACAGTTGGGAGTATCACTACCGGATCCGGGCATACAATGCAGGCGGAAACTCGGATTACAGCAATGAGACATCCGCCATCACGTGGTTTCATCCCTACGAGACCTGCAAAGGCGTGACGCTGAACGGCTCGGCGGCAGTTCACGGTTCGGCTTCGGTTCAGGAAAATTCGCCGGCAGGAACCGTGATCGGGACATTCGGGACAATCGAACCCACGGGCGGGCATCGTTATGAATTCTTTCCGGAGCCGGTGCCGGGCATTGACAACCGTTATTTCATAATTGACGGCAACGTGCTGAAAACAGGCGGGAATACGAAGCCGGATTATGAGGAAAAGAAGGAACTCCGGATATCCCTGCTGAGTATTGACTCGGGTACGCCTTACGCGTGGTGCCACGCCGAATTTGTCATCGCAGTGACGGATGTCCCCGAAGGTCCGACCTTCCTGCATCTTTCGAATTACCCGGGCTCGGTTCCGGAAAATGAGCCGGGAGCTTTTGCGGCAAATATCGTGAGCGAAGATGATGCAGGAGATACGCATACTTACAGCCTTGTTTCCGGCGAAGGCGACACGGACAATGCCTTATTCCGAATCGAAGGAAACACGCTGAAAACGGGCATCGGCATTGACTATGAGACAAATCCGAAGCCGAGCGTGCGGATACGGAGTACCGATCAGACCGGCGCATATTTCGAGCGATTCATCGTTCTCACAGTGAGAAATACTCCGGATCCGCCGCTTCTCTCCGATATTGCAAATGCGAATACGGATGACGATGTTGCTGCCTCTGTGAAATTCACGGTGAGCGATCAGGATACGGTATTCTCTTATCTCACGGTATCGGCAAAATCGGACAATCCGGCAGTTCTGCCCGATGCGAATATCGCTCTGACCGGAACCGGCGCAGAGCGCACTGTTACGCTGACTCCGGTGAAAGGCAAAGCCGGTACTGCAAAGATCACCGTGACTGTTTCGGACGGGCAACTGACCGAAGAAAAGAGTTTCACGGTCACTGTTACTACCGGTCCCGGACTTCGTGCAGTCAGCCGTATCGAAGGCGGAACGGACGGAACTTTGGTTGCAGGCGATATTCTGCAATATTCCGCAAGTATCACTAACGACGGAGACCGTGATGTAAGCGGAGTTGTATTTACAGTTCCGCTGCCTGAAAATACGGAATATGCGGGTTCCGGAAAACGCTCCGATTCGGGAATGACTTATGACTCGGAATTGAATCAGGTCGGATGGACAGGAGATATTCCCGCAGGCGGAACCGCAGAAATCGCTTTCGACGTGAGAGTAAAATCCGGCGGAAGTATTGCTTTTTCGGATGCGGAAATCGCTTATGATTCGGACGGGGACGGCGTGAACGACACGGTCCGGAAGGCAGAAAATGAGACAACTTCCGGATTGACCGTTGAAGACTGTATGCCCGGAGACATTGACGCTGACGGAAAGATCACTTTGAGCGATGCGGTTCTTGTCTTGCAGATGCTTTCCGGTTCGGATGCGGAAATCTGCTCTGATGCGGACGTGAACGACGGGCAGATCGGGCTTGCGGAAGCCCTGTTCATCCTGAACGGGCTTTCGGAGTAAGACATTCCGGAGTGCAAAAATAGAGCGAAGCGGTTTTTTGCATTCGCAAAAATACAATTTTTGCACTCCGGATTCAGAACTCTTTTGCAGTGAAATTCTTTCTGTTCACCAG
>DYRK01000716.1 GCA_020718785.1 Desulfatirhabdium butyrativorans
GCAGAACTCTCGGACGAGAGCAGGAAAAAATGGGAGGAATTCTGCGCTGCGTTGCAGAATGCGGGTATTGCTTTCCCGAATGATTCAGAACTGAAAGCCGCATTTCCGAGAGTATTTGTTTTCAGCGATTTTGTTGCAAAACATTGCATCCGAAATCCGAAATGCGCGGCAGAGCTTATACTGAGCGGCGATCTCAGGAGACCATATTCTCAGGACGAATACGGCAGCCGGCTTCAATCTCTGCTTTCCGGAGTCAAAGAAGAGACAGAACTTTGCAGTATTCTCAGACAGGCGCGGCGCAGAGAAATGGTTCGGATTGCTTTCCGTGATCTTGCCGGTATGTCCGATCTTGCTGAAACCATGAGCGATCTTTCCGATTTTGCCGAAGCGTGCGTGGAACAGGCTCTTTCGATTCTTTATTTCCAAAACTGCACGAAATTCGGGATTCCTATGAGTGCAAACGGCTCTCCTCAATATCTTGCAGTCTTGGGAATGGGAAAATCAGGCGCGAAAGAGTTGAATTTTTCTTCGGATATTGATCTGATTTTTACCTATCCCGAATCCGGACAAACCTGCGGTGCGCCTCAGTCTGTAGGCAATGACGAGTTTTTTACGCTGCTCTGCCGGCGACTGCTCAAGGTGCTGGGCGCGAATACTCCGGAGGGAATAGTATTCCGGGTGGATATGGGACTGCGGCCCTACGGCGAAAGCGGTCCGGTAGTAATGAATTTTGACGCCATGGAATCCTATTACCAGATGCAGGGCAGGGAATGGGAACGCTACGCTCTGATCAAAGCCAGAGTCATAGCCGGAGACAAAGCCGCGGGAAAAACGCTGCTGGAACGGCTGAATCCCTTTGTTTACCGAAGATATCTCGATTTCGGCGTGTTCGAGTCATTAAGAGATATGAAGCAGAAGATTTCTCTTGAAGTCAGACGCAAAGGAATGAAAGACAATATCAAACTGGGGCCCGGCGGAATCCGTGAGATAGAATTTTTCGGGCAGATATTTCAGTTGATACGGGGCGGAGTAGTTCCGGATTTTCAGGAACGCGGCATTCAGAAAGTTCTGACAATTCTTGTACGTGAACACTGCATTGCTCAGAGTGTCTGCGACGAGCTTCAGGATGCCTATATCTTTTTGAGAAACACCGAGCATCGCCTGCAGGAATTCTCCGATGCCCAGACCGCTGTGCTTCCTTCGGATTTCCCGGCCCGGAACCGGCTGGCTGCTTCCATGGGCTTTGGCGACTGGGAGTCATATTTTGCCCGGCTTGAAAAAGATACGAATATTGTTCACCGCCATTTCAATACCTTGCTGGAAGTCAAAGATCAGAAGCAGGAGAATGACAAAACCGAAAACGGACTCAGCGGCTTATGGCAGAATATCTGTGAAGATGAGAAAAAACGGGCTGTTCTTTCGGCAGCAGGATTTGACTCTCCTGAGGATGTGCTTAAACTGCTGGATCAGTTGCACAATGACCTGAATATCTCTTCGCTGACCCGTGAAGGCAGGGAGCGTATTGACCGACTGATCCCGGCGATATTGAAAGAAACAGGTCTTTCCGGGGCATCTCTGCCTGCCCTGGACCGTATTCTTGATTTAGTCAGAGCCATCAGAAAACGTACCAGCTACATCTCGCTTATTCTGGAAAACCGCAGCAGTCTGACTCATCTGGTCCGATTGGCGAACCGGAGTTCATGGATACTTTCTTTTCTGAAACGTCATCCGGTGCTGTTAGATGAACTTCTCGATCCCCGGACCCTTTATGTTCCGCCCAGACGCTCTGTCCTTGAAACAGAGATTCGGCGCAGATTGGACCGTGTGTCTTCTCAGGATTTCGAAGCCCAGATGGAAGCTCTGCGTATTTTCAAACAGATCAATGTTCTGCATGTGGCAGCCGCTGATATTACCGAGGCATTTCCGCTCATGAAGGTCAGCGATTATCTCTCCGATATTGCCGAAACGATCTTAAACCATGCGGTTGATCTGGCCTGGGATCATCTGACCGAAAAGCACGGGCATCCGGTCTGCCGCCTGAATCAAGAGACATTTGACAAAGGCTTTGCCGTTATTGCTTACGGAAAACTGGGGGGACTCGAACTCGGATATGATTCTGACCTGGATTTGGTATTTCTGCATTCGGGAGATGAAGAAGAGACAAAAGGCGGAAAGCAGCCTATTGCCGCTTCCCATTTTTTTGCCCGTCTGGGTCAGCGGGTCATTCATACCCTCGTGACGCGTACTCCTGCCGGAATTCTATACGATACGGATATGCGGCTGAGACCCAGCGGAAGTTCCGGAGTTTTAGTCAGTCATATCGAAGCATTCCGAGAATATCAGCTCAATGATGCCCGGACATGGGAGAAACAGGCACTTATCCGGGCGCGTCCGGTCAGCGGAGATGCCCGTATGATTGAGCGGTTCAATGAGATACGCAAAGAAATACTTGCCTTTCCCAGAGACAAAATTCGTCTCAGGGAAGAAGTCCGAGAAATGCGGCGCCGGATGCGCGAGGAACTTTCGAGTCATGAACCGGGAATTTTCAATCTGAAACAAGATGCCGGCGGAATTGTGGACGTGGAATTTCTGGTTCAATATCTCGTTCTGCTCCATGCCTATTCATATCCCGAACTTTTGGAATGGACCGACAATGTCCGTCTGATCGGGACTTTGGCACGGGTCGGCATTATTGACGATATGACAGCCCACATCCTGAGAAAAGCATATCTGACTTACAGAACTCTGGGTCACAGGCTCAGTCTTGAAGAAAAACCGGCAAAAGCTCCCGAAGAAGGATTTCGCAGTCTGAGGGAAAAGATAAAGGAAATCTGGACCGCTTTTATGGAAAAGTAGGGGCATGTCGGAGACATGCCCTTGCCTCTGTTTCAGCCGAAATTAT
>DYRK01000717.1 GCA_020718785.1 Desulfatirhabdium butyrativorans
GTTCGGCTGCTCAGATGATGATCGGTGTACATCGCCCCCAGGCACTTTCCGATTACGAGGAAAAACTCAGGCAATTTCTCAAAAAACTTGATCCTGACTATGTTTCTCTCAGCGTCTTCTTTCCTCGCCCCGGTATTGAAATTACGAACCCTGCATTTGCAGACATTGAATTCAATGAAAACTTATATAAAAACCTAGCTGCCCGTATCAACAGGACTTTCTATTTTCACCCCCGAACCATTGCCAGACAGCTTTATCTTCTCAGAAGTCCGAAACGATTTGCCCTGTTATTCAAAATAGCAGCCGGTCTCATGATACGCTGATAATATGATGAATAGAGAAGGATACGTTTCTTTCTTCCGGTCTTTTTTAATAGAGAAGGATACGTTTCTTTCTTCCGGTCTTTTTTTATACTGCTGCTTTGAATCAAACCGGATGCCGATTTTCATATCAGATTTTACTTTTTTCTCAGCTTCCGGATATCCCCGACGCGGATCGTCAGATGCTTTGAATCAAAATACTCCAGCAACGGTATCAGAAATTTGCGGGATACGCCTGCAATGTCTTTGAACTGCGGCGCGGACATATCCTCGTTTGCCGTGAGAAAAGCGACTGTTTTCTCTTTCAGACTGTTTACCGCATCTGCATGAAAATAAAGGTCTTCTTTGACTTTGATGATTTTTCCCTCATCAGTCAGAAGCATCAGCACATCATAAGCCTGCGCGGGATCAATTCCGAGGGTTCTGTCCAATTCTTTGAAATACGGAGGCGTGAGGCCGCCTTTGATATACGCGTCTAAAATCTTTTCCCTGACATCAGCCTGATCTGCCTGAAGGGAAACCGTATATGCCGCGAGCCGGACCGTATCTTCCTCCAGAACGATTTCCCTGTCTTTTATCATGTAGTTAAGAATCAGTGTAAAAAGCTTCGTACTCATTTCCGACGGAAATTTGGAGCGAAGTTCTTCCCGCGACATACCGGGCTTGAGCGGGTTGGCTTTATGATACGCGTCGAGATATTCCTGCGTTTCTTTCTTTATTTTTTCAAAGCCCCTTGAATGGATATAAATACGGTTTTCTTTGTCAGCCTGAATAACGGTCCTTTTGGATAAAAGCCCCTGCAAGGTCTGCTCCAATTGTTTTTCAGGCAGACCCGTCATGATTCTGAGATCGGAAAAAGAAAGCCCCCGATAGTCAGAGGCATCAATATGATAGGAAATAATTTCTTCCGGCTTGCCCTCGGAAAGCGTCCTAAGCCCTTCTATCACTTCGGGTCTGAAGCGTTTATGCTTGGGAGGAGCAGGATTCAGGACATATCCGCCGCCCACTGTCCTTACCGGAGAATAACTGCGTATGACAAAGCGGTCGTCTCTGACAAGGGCAACCGGCGAATCGAGCCGCAACTGAACCGCCGCGGTTTCTCCTGGCAGAAGTTCCTCCCGGTCAGGCAATATCAGAATACCGGGAATTTCGCCTGTTCCTGCATGAAAGCGTACTCGTGTGCGGTTTCTGACCGCTTTTTTATTGCTGTGAAGAAAATTCAGTGACACATCAAGCATATAGCTCGGCACAAGCATATCCGGCAGAGACAGTACCTGACCCCGGCTCACCGATGCTTTTTCAAGCCCCTGAAAATTCACGGCAGTACGCATTCCGGCTCCGGCTTCGGTTACGCTTTCGTTATGAACCTGAATTCCCCGGACTTTCGATGTGATTCCGGATGGATAGATCATAATGGTATCGCCGGCCTGAACGCGTCCGGAAATCAGAGTCCCGGTGATGACTGTGCCGAATCCTTTCATTGTAAATACGCGGTCAACCGGCAGACGGAATATTCCCGCGGAAGATCGCGGGGGAATCACTGCCGCCAATTCATCAACGGCTTTGACAAATTCCGGGAGTCCCTTTCCTGTGACGCAGGAAACCGGAATCATGGCTTTTCCTTCCAGAAATGTGCCTCGGACAAAGCGGGATACATCCTCTGTGACCAGTTCCAGCCATTCCTCATCCACAAGATCGGTTTTGGTCAGGACAATGAGTCCGTGCCGGATGCCCAGAAGCGAGCAGATTTCCAGATGCTCCCGCGTCTGAGGCATAACGCCTTCGTCCGCGGCAATGATCATGGCGACCATATCAATGCCGGTTGCGCCCGCGACCATATTTTTTACGAATTTTTCATGTCCGGGAACGTCCACGATGCCGATCCGTTCTCCGCCGGGAAGTTCCATGTGCGCGAATCCCAGTTCGATGGTGATGCCGCGAATCTGCTCTTCCTTGAGCCTGTCCGTATTGATGCCGGTAACGGCTTTGATAAGGCTTGTTTTTCCGTGATCAATGTGTCCGGCTGTGCCGAGAATAATCTGTTTCATGTCTATATGCCAACTTCATGTTTCATTATTTTACCGCAAAGGGCGCGAAGAATACGCAAAGCACGCAGTGGATATAGACCGCTACGTCCGGTTTCTTCCGCGGCGGCAGAGCAGCAATGAAAAACTTTGCGTTCCCTACGGTAATTTTTTATATGGAATTCAGGCAGTTTTATATCGAACTCACATTTATATTACATAATTGACAAATCTTAGCCTTTAACTATACTCTGAAAATACAGAGATGGCAATAATAAGTTCAGCAATTCTCATTTTGACGTAAAGCGGGTTTCAAACCCGCTTTACATAAAGGGAGATTCCGGCTGTTTCCGCGGATAATGTCAACGCCGTTTTTCAAAATGAAAATTGCTTTAATAACTCACCTTACGCAGTAATTTTCAAAGGCTGTAATTTTTGCAACTCCGAAAAAGCGGACTGTAATGCGCTGATATAAATTTTTGCTTTCAGTGCAAAATGATCCGACTTGCCTGAAATTTTGAGCATTTCGAGTCTGATGTAGCCGCAAAGAGAAGC
>DYRK01000718.1 GCA_020718785.1 Desulfatirhabdium butyrativorans
CTTCCGAGTATTAATAGTACAACGATGATGCCTATATTTTTTCTCGCGGTCATGGTTATGCCCTCTCTTTTTTTATCCTGTCAAATTTATTTATTCTTACCACCGTCATAATCTGCGCTTTCTGTAAAACGGTTTTTCAAACCGTTTTGCTAAAACGATTTGCAAAATCGTTTTACGGCAGATTTCAGAAGCGCAATTTATGCCAGCGGACGATGATCCTGCACTCCGGATTAAGCTTTTTTACGGTGTTCCTGTGGATATGGTCAGTTTATATCCTATATCCACAATGACCTGTCCTCTGTTCGCATCGTTGGGATTCGGATTGTCGTAAATTCCGTAAACAATAAATCCGACTACCTTCGAAGTATTGGCGGTCATACTCAGACTCGCTCCTCCCTCATCGGATACCGGACCCACTACCGCATATCTGACAAAAGGGGCAAGAGGATGCCCTGAAGTCTTCAGATTTTCAGCTTCTCTTAAATTATTCCATTCTTTTATCAGCCATGTTTTTACCTCGCTGATATTTGTATTATCTACTACGATAGGGGTGGAATCCAAATCGGAAGCTACTGCTACGGGAAATACGGATGACACTGCTGCCCATTTGAACGTGCTGGTATAATCGCTTCTCCATTGGTCGGCACTTTTTATATTTTCATTTAAAAATGCAATGCCCTCTCTGGCTGCCGAATCAGCGAGATAGAAATTCTGTGTATATGCCCGGTTGTTTTCGGCAATCTGCACTTCTATTCTTGAAGTATTGGTCACCGCGATGCCCAGCAGGGAGAGCAGCCCCAATAACACCAGTGCTACAACCAGCACAAATCCTTTTTCATTTTTCAGGAGATATTTTTTTTCCATAGATATTATCCTTATGGGGCGGGTGAAACCCACCGAAAAAACTCGGTCAGAGACACGGTGGGTTTCACCCACCCTACAGTCAGAACTTATCCGATCTCACAAAAGAAAGCTCAGTCTGCCTTGACATAATTTCCCGCCATCGGACTCTCACATCTATTCTTCTGACGTCGTTTCCAAAATCCCGAATACTTTTGGATACAGTAAAAATACCCACCGGAGCGGCTTCGTCCACAAATCCGCCTGTCGGAGCTATTTCAGGATTGTCAAAGGGCAGACGTATCAGTTGTTCCATCCGGCTCTGAGCCAATGCCGTGCTTTCCGTGACATTTTTTGAAGAAGAATTCACAAACATCGCCAGCACGTGCATATTCGCCATTGCCAAAAGCCCGATAGTCAGAATCACAATGGCAATGAGAATTTCCACAATGGTAAAGCCTGACTCTCCCCGGCTTCTTTCTGTATTCTTGAAATTTTTACGGTTCGGTTTCATTGCCTGCTCCCTCATTGTAATTCTAATCCCATATTCCGGCATTCGACACTGGTTCTGAGAACTCTGCGGCGATAATGATCATTTGCCGGAGGGGTAAAAATAATATCTCCCTGTGAATTCTGATAAGCCGTAGTATCGGTGAAATTGATATCGGGGTCTTTGGCTCTGGCAATAATCGTGATTTCCACTACCCGGATACCCGCGATATTCGCAATCACATTCCCGCTTCCGTCATCGTCCAGCACAATCGGATTGTCGTTGCCGTCAACCCCGAAAAAGACAAAATCGAGTGCGTCAATATTTTCGGCAACAGGCTCGATAACATTGAAGGAAATCGGGCTGCTCGACTGCAAGGTGGCTCTGCCTAATTTCTGCACACCGTTGGATGTATAAATGGTGAATCTTAAACCGTCTGTCTCTCCGTTTGAAACAACTCCGTCATCGTTCATGTCTCCTATAAAAGTGAAGGCAACAGCGGGCGGAACTCTTGCAGCCTCGGTAAAACCTAATTGCTGCTGCCCCTTAGGATCAGGATTGAATCCGGCTTTCTGAATTTCTCTTTTCAGGAGAAACATCGAAGCCCTCAAATTCTGCTCCATGCCTGCGACTGACTGCTGATTGGTATATGATTTCTGCTGTATGAGATAAACCTCATAGATAGCAGCCATTACCATCAGCCCCAGCAGCAGAGCGATCAGCAGTTCTATGAGCGTAAAGCCTTTTTTATTTGAATTCAAATGGATTGTCATGGTATTCACCGCACCCTCTCCATTCTTACTCCTCCCACCGAGGACAAAACTACTTTTATGCTTCCGTTAATCGTATTTGCAAGAGAGACTGTTCCTGCACCGAAACCGCCGCCGCCTCCTTTAGTAAGACCGTTGGGCATGAAAGCGACTGCATTGCCGGAGAAAGTCTCACTTTCCATTGCCACGCTGCCTTCATACTCTTTTTGAAGATTCATTTTGACAATGACTTCTTCTCCGTCAGTATATGTCAGACTCCGGTCTGTATCCAAATAAACGATATAATCGAAATTCTGGCTGTTCAGCGTCTGATTAAAGGAAATTGTGCAAAGGGTATTTCTTCGGACAGCGGTAATTTTGGCAAGCTGAAAATTGGAATATACATCCTGAGCAGCGGCTTTCAGCCTGTAATTATGTTTCCAGCTCATAAAATTGGGCATGGCAATCGCTGCGATAATTCCCATCAGGCATAATATTATCATCAATTCCAGCAGTGTGAATCCGGACGGTTTCTGCATAATATCTTTCTCCCGGCGTTTGAGTTTCATGTCATCTCTTTTTTTATGACATGCAAAATACATGCCGATTTCGGTATCTTTTTATAAAAAATGCAGAAAATTATTATATCTCTATGAATTGTTATGAAATATTTTTAGCCAATCCCTTCTGTCCGCCGCGTTCGGTGAGCGTGATTTTTACAGGAAAAAATATTATTTTTTTATAGAAGTGTAAAAAAATTTTATACTCATAAGCTTGGCTTTTTCTCGTTCCCAAGCCCCTGCTTCGGGTTGTTTTACG
>DYRK01000719.1 GCA_020718785.1 Desulfatirhabdium butyrativorans
GGAACCTCCCCGGCAAGTGCGTTCCCAAGCCGGGGCTTGGGAACGAGAAAAATCAGCCTGCGGGCAAATAACGATTGCGGAGATTGTGTCAAAGGAAAGAGAAAGGAATGCGCCCGGCTGGAATCGGACCAGCGGCTTTCAGCTCCGGAGGCTGACGCTCTATCCACTGAGCTACGGGCGCGTAATCGGGATAGTCTTAACCCATCAGAAACGATAAGTCAAGTCTGTTTTTTTGAAAAAGCCGATTGCCTCTCCCACCACGTAAAGAGAGCCTGCGATACACACGGCATCCTGAGGCGATACGTTTTCAATACAGTATCTTATCGCTTCTGCCACATCCGGTATGATTTTCACATCCGCAAGCATTTTTTTTGCCGCGGCGTAAAGAATCTCAGGATCAGTGCTTCGCTCGATTTCAGGGCGCGTGACGATAACGCTGCGGCAGACCGGAACCAGTTCGCGGAGCATGGATTCGTAAGGCTTGTCATCCAGAATGCCGATTATCAGCGTGATTTTACGGTCCGGCAGTTCCTCTGCCAGAAAACGTGCCAGATTCTTGGCAGCCGCGAGATTATGCGCGCCGTCCAAAAGAATCAGCGGAGAATCCGATACCTTCTCCAATCTTCCGGGCCATCGGTTCTGTTCCAGCCCGGTTCTTATCGTTTCTTCGGACAGACGACAGTTTCCGTTTTTATTCAGAATTTCGCACACAGCCAGCACAAGACCCGCGTTATCAGCCTGATAATGCCCGGATAATCCGGTACGCATGTTCTGTATGTCCTGTTTTATGCCGAAATAGGCAAAGGTTCCGCTTTTTTTATTTCTCCGCACCCGGAAATCCTCTCCGAGACGATATATATCCGCGGATTTTTCACGGGCAATGGCATTGAGAACCGAAATCGCGCTTTTCTGTGTTACGCCGGTGACAACCGGAATTCCCTGCTTGATGATCCCGCCTTTTTCCGCGGTGATCTGAGACACGGTATTTCCCAGATACATCTGATGCTCAAGGGAAATATTGGTAATCACGGAAACAGCAGGGGTGATGATATTTGTGGCATCCATCCGTCCGCCCATGCCGGTCTCTGTCACTGCCCAGTCAACCTTCTGCCTGCCGAATTCATAAAATGCCATTGCAGTGGAATATTCGAAAAAAGTGGGTTCACGGTCACCTGAAGGGACATTCCTCACCGCTTCGTAAGCCCTGACCACCGCGTCATCGGAAATCGGCTGACCGTCAATGCAGATTCTTTCATTGAATTTCACAAGATGCGGGGATGTGTAAAGTCCGACTTTGTACCCTGCCGCGTGGAGAATTGTTGCCAGCGCGGAGCAGACAGAGCCTTTTCCGTTGGTTCCGGCAACATGGATGCTTTTAAAGCCGCGATGGGGATTTCCCAGCCCGTCGAGCAAAGCTGCAATGACATCCAGCCCCAGTATGATTCCGAATCTTCTGAGGCTGTACATCGCCTTCAGACAATCTTTATATGAACTATTGTTTTGCTGCATTATTCGAAACAGAAAAATTTCTATATAGATTTTCAGAAATCGAATTTCACAAGAAAGCAGGTCGGAGATCATACTCTTTCGTATATCTCAGACCGATGACGCAGTGAAATTCAATTTCTGAAAATCTATAGGTTGCATTATAAAAAAAAACCCGGCAGGTTCGACAAGATTTTTCCTGCCGGGCAAAAAAAACTTTCCCGGAAACCTTCCCCTATCTGCTGCTTTATGCCCTGTATCTGTTTCTCGAAGCAGCAATCCGCTGGCGCCTTAATGCCTCACGCTCTTTGCGCCGCCGGTATTCGCTCGGTTTTTCATAGCTTTTTTTCAATTTGAGCCGTTTGAAAAGTCCGTCATTCTGAATCTTTTTCTTTAAGATCCGCATGGCCTTTTCCACGTCATTGTCAAAAACTTTGACCTGAATTGCTTTCAAACTGTCTCGCCCCCTTCATAATATATTGATATTTCAGATAGTTGATCTTTACACTGCACAGATATGAAAGCAATGTACCCGAATACCGTATCTTTGGCAAGAAAAAACTGTCTTTCATCAGAATAAATTCCGACTCCGGATATTTTTTTTGCCGGATGATGAAAATACACTGCTGAAAAGAAAAAATAAAATCCCTTCAGAATTTTATTTTTTCTTTTCCGCACCCATCCCGGATTACCGCACCCGGGATTAAAGTTTCGACACAAGCTCATCGGTGACGGCTTTGACACCCGGTTTTCCGTCCAGCTCGATGTATTTCATTTTTCCCCCTTTGGCGGCAAGGTCTTTGAAATAGTAAGCTGAGGCAAGGGTTCCTGTTTTTGTGTCATAATAAATATCATGACGTTTGCCGATAGCGGACTCGTCCTGATCGTCGGAACGGGTTTTCAGGCTGCCGCCGCATACCCGGCATTTGTCCCCGTCAGGTTTGATCGCGTCAATGAAGATATTGTTGGGATGGTTGTTGTCATTCACGCAGAGCCGGCGTCCCATGATCCGGTTTTTGGCAATTTCCCGATCCAGAATGATTTCCACAACAATATCAAGCGCCATGCCGGCTTTTTTCAGAGCTTCGTCCAATTTCACAGCCTGATTCCGGTTTCTCGGAAATCCGTCGAGGAGCCAGCCTTTTTTGCAGTCAGCTTCTTTCAGGCGGTCGAGAATCATGGGGATGGTGATTTCATCGGGAACCAGATCCCCTTTGTCAATATAAGCCTTGGCTTTTTTGCCCAGTTCGGTTCCTTTTGAAATGGCATCGCGGAAAATCGCCCCGGATTCGATGTGCGGGGTTTTATATTTGTCCTTGAGAATCGCTCCCTGAGTGCCTTTGCCGCTGCCGTTGGGTCCGAAAAACAAAATGTTCATGTACCGCTTTCCTTTCTTTGCGAATGTTGCAGAAT
>DYRK01000720.1 GCA_020718785.1 Desulfatirhabdium butyrativorans
GCAGTGATTTCTACACGCCCGGCGATGAATACGCCTTGCGCTGGAACGATCCGGATTTAAAAATCAACTGGCCTGTGGAGAACGGGCTTGTGTCCGAAAAGGATCAAAGGGCTCCGCGACTGAAAGATGTTCCGGCGCAGAACCTGCCCCGGTGTTGATTCTCCTTCATATTTCACAGCTCATCATGCATTTTTCCCTCCAATGAGCCTTTCAAGAAAACATCTGGCTGAAAACTTTGTTCCGGTTCATTTTGATCCGGATCGGCTGGCTGCTGTTTTAAAAGAGCAGTTGCCGGAAGTGGAGTTCTGTTTCCTGATGGGATCGGCAGTCAGCGGCATCGTGAGGGCCTATTCGGATCTGGATGTGGCCTTCTATCTAAAAGAAAAACCGTCCTATGGATTTTACACCCGTGCAACCGAGGCAATTCGCAGTGCTGTGCCGGATGTGCGTGTGGATGTCGGCATTCTCAATTCTGCAGAGCCGGTCTACCGGTTCGAAGCGCTAAAAGGACGGCTGCTGTTTACCCGCGATGAAGAGCGCTACCTTACTTTTTATTCAAGGACCTGCCGCGAATACGAAAGCCAGATGTTCGACTACGAACGGCAGAGGCGCTACAGGAGGGAGGCGGCTCATGCGGTATAACGGGGGCATTCAGAGAAAGCTCGCGTTATTGAATGCACAGGTTTTGAAACTCGAAGAGAGCTTAAAGGAGGTTTCTCTCAGCGAATTTCAGGAAAGCTGGATTCTACGCTCCATGGCTGAGCGGGCCTTGCAGGTTGCCGCAGAGATCCTCATTGATATTGCCGAACGGATTATGGCTCTCGAAAATGCGGGCCCGGCGGCGACTGCCGCCGAAGCCATGGAAGCTCTGGTTCGCCTAGGCGTTCTGAAATCGGCTCAGCCGTACATTAACATCACACGCTTTCGCAACCTGATCGTCCACCAGTATGAAGAGATCGATCCGGTTATCCTTTTTGATCTGGCGAAAAAGCGACTGGGTGATTTCCGCACGTTCCGCGATGAAATCGATGCATTAGACTGAGCGCCGCGGCGGGCTTCCCGATTTTCTTCGGGTTGAAAATGAAATATCTGAAAGGCATGCAAGTTCTGTTTTTGAAAGTGCTGGCGGGAATTCCCTGCCAGTCGTTTCGGAAATTTGTTCTGCGGCTGCTGGGATCGCAGATTGATCGGACGACTGTGCTTTACGGAGGCTTTGAGATTCGGAGCCCGCGCAAACTGAAAATCGGCGCGAACAGCTGCATAGGGCATCGGGCGACGCTGGATGCACGCGGCGGACTGACCATCGGGAAGAACGTCAACTTCAGCAGTGAAGTCATGATCTGGACGGCGCAGCACGACTGGCGCGATCCAATGTTTGGAACAATTTTCAAACCGGTTGTAATTGGCGACTACACCTGGCTCGGCCCGCGCTGCATCATTCTGCCGGGAGTCACGGTCGGAGAGGGTTCCGTTATTGCTGCTGGCGCAGTTGTGACGAAAGATATCGCCCCTTACACCGTCGTCGCTGGCGTTCCTGCTCAGAAAATCGCCGACCGGCCCAGGAATTTGAACTATAACCCGGCCGGGCAATTTTTCCCGTTTATTTGAACCGCTTTAATCAAATGTAAAGCTCCGTAATAGTATTCACGTAAATACATGCAAAAAAGTGAATAAGCTTCTAAAAATCATAGCCGGTGGAGAATCGGAAACCGTCGAGTTTAAAGCGTCCTTTGGAAAGGATGCCATTGAGACAGCCGTTGCGTTTGCCAATACACGTGGCGGGATGATTCTGATCGGAGTTTCGGATGACGGTGATATTGTTGGAGCGGCTTGCGGCGATGAATCCCTGCAAATCTGGGCCAACGAAATCAAACAGAATACAGCACCCTCAATTATTCCTGACGTTGAGACGGTTCATCTGAAAGGCAAAAATGTGATTTGCCTTCGAGTGGACGAATTCCCGGTCAAGCCGGTGGCCTTTAAAGACCGGTATTACAGGCGGGTTGCCAATAGTAATCACAGGATGACCTTGACAGAAATAGCCAATGCTCATCTTCAGTCATTGCAGCTTTCCTGGGATGCTTATCCGGATGAGCAGTCGACCTTACAGCAGTTGTCCACAGCGAAAATATCCCGTTTTCTGGAGCGGGTGAGACAGGGCGGGCGATTCAAGGTCGACGGCGGACAAAGCGTTGTTCTTGAAAAGCTCGGGTATTTGAAAAACGGAGCGCCGACTCATGCAGCAAGGCTGTTGTTCGGGGAAAATGATCTGCCCTATTCCCTGCACATCGGACGCTTTAAAACACCCTCAACGATCATTGACGACCGGATGATCAGGGGAACCTTGTTTGAAGCGGCTGAAGAAGCGATGCAGTTTATCATCTCGCACCTCAAAGTGGCCTTTGAGATCACCGGTAAGCTGGAGCGGAATGAGATTTTTGAATATCCGGTATCTGCTCTGCGGGAGCTGTTGCTGAATGCGGTGGTGCATCGGGATTATACCAGTCCGACGGATATCCAGATTAAAATATTCGATAACGCCATTACCTTCTTTAATCCCGGGAAATTATACGGAGGACTGACCGTTGAGGAGTTAAAAACGGACAGTTACCAATCCCGCACACGCAACAAGCTGATTGCGGAAGCCTTCTACCTGACCCATGACATTGAAAAGTATGGAAGCGGATATCTTCGGGTGCGCAGGGAGATTGCGGATTACCCCACAATGAAATTTGAATACCGGGAAAGCGGGGACGGCTATCTTGCCCGGCTGGAATACAGTGAGCAGCGTATCGAAACTGTTACTAAGGTCGGTGAAAAGGTCGGTGAAAAGGTCGGTGAAAAGGTCGGCGAAAAGTTAACGGAGAATCAGCGGGCCATTTTGCAGTGCATGC
>DYRK01000721.1 GCA_020718785.1 Desulfatirhabdium butyrativorans
GCTCAACTTTCAGTCGTTTAAAAAATCCCAATTTATGAGCTTTTAAGGTATACATTAACCGTGCTTCCGGGTCCGTAAGTGCCATCAGCCGTAGTCGAGGTAATCGAAGTAATGGTCGGAGCCACAGCGTCAATAATAATATCTTTGTTGAAGCCCAAAGAATCACCAGCACCCGGAGCAGGCAGAGTCAGAACAGCAGCATCTATGCCTGACGGACTTTTGATTGTTCCGCCGTTCAGGGCAAGAGAAGATGATGACAAATAATCCAAATCCGCGCTGGTATGACCCGAAGCAACCGTGTAGTTGAAGGTAAGCGTATTCGTTCCTGAGCCGGAAGCATAATTCAGCACCGCATCGGTTGTGCCTGTTTCCAAAGTCAGTTGCGGTGTGCCGGTTACATTCACAGCTCTTGAAAAAGTTACGTCTATGGGAATTGATGCGCCGATTCCGTAAGTGCCGTCGGCAGCGGTTGATGATACAAAAAATGCATACGGCGGCTGAGTCCATTTGGCAATGTAGTTTGTAGAAGAGCCGTCCAAAATTGAGAACTGCCCGCCTACATACAAGTCTCCAGGACCGTCAAACGCAAAGGAAATGACAGTGTCCGTTATTTCTGAACCTAATGCGCTCCAAGTTGAAGTGGTCAAATCCCACTTGGCAATGTAGCCTGTATTTGCAACAGGATTGCCTGAACTGTCATACGCATTTGTGAACCACCCGCCTGCATACAGGTTGGAGCCGTCACATAGAAGCTTAAGAACATTGCCATTCATTCCCGAACCTAATGAGATCCAAGTGGAAGTGGTCGGATCAAATTTTGCAATATACTTTGGAGTAGAGTTGAAACTTCCGCCCACATACAGATTACCGGAGCCGTCAAACGCAATGGAAATGACAGGGGCACCCATTCCTGAACCTAATGCGCTCCAAGTTGAAGTGGTCGGATCCCACTTGGCAATCATGTCTGTGTTTGCAACAGGATTGCCTGAACTGTTATATGCAGTTCCAAAATTCCCGCCCACATATAGGTTGCCGGAGTCGTCAAATGCAAGGACGTTGACAAGGTTGCTCATTCCCAAACCTAATGCACTCCAAGTCGAACTGCCCAAATCAAATTTTGCAATATAGTTTACAGGATTTCCGTCCGCAGTTGTGAAGTCTCCGCCTGCATACAGATTGCCGCCATAAAACGCAAGTGACCTGATATCGTTGTCCATTCCTGTTCCCAGCGGACTCCAAGAAGAAGTGGCAGGATCCCATTTAGCAATGTGGTTGGCAGGATTTCCACCTGCAATTGTGAATCCCCCACCTGCATACAGAGTGCCGCCGCCGTCAACTGCAAGGGCGTTAACATAGCCATTCACTCCTGATCCCAGTGCGCTCCAAGTGGAAGTATTCGGATCCCATTTAGCAATGTTGTTTGCAGGCACACCACCCGCTGTAGTGAAATTCCCACCCACATACACATTGCCGAATCCGTCAACTACAATGGCGCTCACTTCTGAAGACGAGAATCCGTTGTTCATTCCCGTCCCCAGTGCGCTCCATTCTGCCTGTGCCGCGCCAGCCGTGAAAAGCACAAGGGCTATGATGATGATTTGAGAGAGTTTTTTCATTGTGAAACTCCTTTCTTTAGTTTCTGATTACCATGAAAATGAAGCCATAATCAGCCATCCTGGCTGATTGGTTTCTTTGTAACGGACTTCCTTTTCGCCTACCGGGAGCGGCTGTCCTTCTTCTAATCCATCTCCCAAAGTTTTTACGCCTGTGTTGACCATATAACCGACACCGATATTCCATGAGCTTTTTGGGGAATCATCTGATTTGCCTCTTTTTAATCCCAATAGAATGCCCAGACTGTATGCACCTATGACCTGTCCGCCGGATTGACCGGGTTCTATGGCAAGAAAAGGTCCTATTCCCCACTTAGTGCGATCATTTTCATTCTCTTTTAATAGCCGATTGACCCAACTCCATTCGGGTTGAAAGAGATAATGAGTTTCAAGCATGACTTTGGGCGTCCGGTTGGATTCTTGGTAGTGGTTCATTGATGACTTGTTTCAGTTCAATTTCCGATTGTCATAACCCTTTGTGAGAATGAGTTACTTTTTTTGTTCCGAAATCAGATGACAGTCTGTTTTGAACCACTACCGAAAATTTTAAATGTCCTGATTCAGATTACAATTTCATCTATGACGAGTATTTTTATCTCTGATACTCGCTTTAAGGCAATATCATTGGTGAAAAAAGCATCGCATCCGGCAGCAAGAGCAGCGGCAACTTGCAGCGCATCGGCTAATGAAAGATTGTATCGCACTCTCAGTTTTGCCGCCTGTTTTGCGATGCTGTCATCAATCGGCATGAAAACCGTATCTCCGCTGAGAATCAGATCGGAAAATTTCTGAGCAAGTTCTTCCGATTTCAGGCGATACGGCAATATCAGGCATTCGGAAAGCGTGATCGGAGATGTAACTCTCCGAAAGCCGGATACGGAATCGAACCGCGTAAGTCTCTCCATTTCAACGGAAGACTTTCAGGCTGACGCGCTTTGTTTATCAGACGGATTGCAAATTGCAACTGTTCTTTGCGGCTCAAGAGTTCGGCTTGTTTCATCAGAGTGTTCATAATGGTAACGGGCATATAATTCTCCTTATCAGGTGATAATCAGGAATATATTTTGCCCTTATGTTTTTAAAAAAGCAAGGAAAATGTCATGAATCAGGATGTAAGGATTTTATAAGGATTAAAGGATAAACATCATCCTTGCATCTTTCCGAAATCCTTCAATCCTGATTCAAAATCCGATAAAAAAAATTCACATCCCATGTAAGAAAAATTTGGTAGTGGTATTTTTTAAACTGATAAACTTTTATTACAGCAGTCAATAAAT
>DYRK01000722.1 GCA_020718785.1 Desulfatirhabdium butyrativorans
TCGCTTCGGCCGGTATGCCGTCTTCTTCCGGCATCGCCGTATCAGGCAACACAGCATTCGTGGCTGCCCATACGGCGGGTTTGATTGTTCTGCCTGTAATCCAAGTCAGCCCTGCTACTGTAAATAGCGAGACAAATCTTTCGCTGACCCTTCCGGCTCTCCAGATACCCGGCAGCTACACTCTGAGTATTTCCAATAAAGAAAATCACTTTGATTTGAAAGGAACGGTCACCTTTGCTCCTCCCGGAGAGTCTCAATATATTCCGAAGGGGCAGACATTGGATGAAGCGTTGAGATCAAAAGCAATTATTGTTGCCGGAGGCGGTCCCGGTTTGGCTCCCGATATATGGAAAGAGACAAAACTCTGTGCGGATGCTGCGTACAAATCGCTGCGCTGGCGGGGCTATACAGACGACGATATCTATTATCTCGCATCGGAAAGCGATCAGAAATTTCCGACAGACGGAATCCCCTCGAAAAGCAAGCTTCAGTATGCTGTCAGCACATGGGCAACATCCGGCGATACGCCATCGGAACTGCTGCTGTACATGGTGGATCACGGCGGAGACGGCATATTCAAGGTTGCTCCCGGGGAAGAAGTCACAGTCGGAGAGTTGGACGGCTGGCTGGACAGTCTGCAAAACACCATGCCGGGCCAGGTTATCTTTATTTACGATGCCTGCAAATCCGGAACTTTTCTGTCCGGTCCGGGCGGCATTCCCCGTTTTGCTCCTCCGGAAGGAAAAGAGCGCATTGTCATTACCGGCACATCGGATGAGGACGCCTATTTTTTGGATAACGGAAGACTTTCTTTTTCCTATCAGTTCTGGCAGGCTGTGGAGGACGGTGTAAAATTGAACGAGGCATTCTTTTTCGGGCGGAACATGATCGGAAAACAGACACCGCTTCTCGATGCCAACGGAAACGGAAAAGCCAATGAAGCCGAGGACAGAAGCCGTGCCGGCAGGGGATTGCGGAGACAGTATTTGAAAGACTCGGTAAAACCCCGGGTTGAAAATCTCTCTGACAGCAGGAAGACGCTGAACGGCGAGACATCGCTGAATCTGAAAGTCCGTGTGAACTCGGAAAATGAGATCACACGGGTATGGGCGGTTGTTGTGCCGCCGGATTACGGTTCCGAAGACTCTTCGGCAGTCACGGACCTTCCAGTCGCGGAACTTCAGGACAGCGACAAAGACAGCATTTATGAGACAGATTACACGGGTCTCGGCACTGCCGGGACATATATCTTTTCTGTCTATGCCTCGGATGAGAAAGGCTATATCTCCCTGCCCGCGCAGATGCTTGTCACCCAGTCTAAGGGAAATGCACTTTCGAAAACCGACAGTTCGGAACAGAGCGGCGACGATACACCCGGAGGAGCCGTTCCTGCGGTGGTCAACGGCGGCCCGGTGTATCATAATTTCCATGAAGCCGGAGATACGGACTATGTGAAATTCTACGGTCTTTCGGGAAAGACCTATCAGATCAGAATCACTTCCCCGAGCGTGATCTGCAATGCGGGCATTGAAATTTACGGTACGGACGGACTCACGAAACTGACAGATGCAAAAGACGACTACGGAGCGGGAGAAGACGAGTTTCTGGAGTGGACCTGCCCCGGAAAGGGCCTTTACTATGCCCGGATAGGCAATGCTGACCCGGATGTTTTCGGAGCGAATACGAATTACCGCCTCGAAGTCGGAACGCCGACAGGACCCGATACCGGAAAAATCCTGCTTTCTTTCACAGATTCGGTTTCCGGAAATCCCGTGGAAAATGCAAGGGCCTCGTTCGGCGATTATTCCTGCGTGAGCGGAGGCGACGGAAACTGCGAAATCATCACGCAGGTCGGAACTTATCCGCTGCTCACGGACGCGGACGGCTATGAATCCTTCTCTCCGCTTACGGTGACTGTGGACAAGGGATCGAACAATATCGTAGAAAAAGATATCGTCCTGACTCCCGGAAAAGACATTGCTTCCCTCAAAGGCAATATTGACGGAGACGGTTCTGTAGATTTGAGAGATGCGATTCTTGCTTTGCAGGCAGCCGCAGGCAAAATCAACCCGCTGAATATTCAGGCCGATGTGAATGCGGACGGGCGGCTCGGGATCCCGGAAGCAATTTATATCATGCGTAAGCTTCGGTAGTGTAGGGTGGGCGGAGCGAAGCGAAACCCACCTTGATATATGCCGAGATTATGCCGATGGTGGGTTACGCTGCGCTTCACCCACCCTACAAATAACTACAGGGATTAAGGGATTAGGGGAGAAAAATCCCTGCTTACACAATCCTTGCAGATAGATATGAAAGGAGGTAAATATGATTGACATCATCGAAGCCGTTTATGAGAAGGGGGTGTTCAGACCTGTAAATATTCCCGAACTTTCCGAGGGGCAGGCGGTCCGAATTATCCTTGACAATATCAAAGAAAATACAGACGATATATTGGAACTCGCCGCGCATGTATATGAAGGTCTTTCTGTTCAGGATATAAACGAGGTTGAGCAGATAGCGTTTAACCGCAGTGAATTTTTTGAGGAAAAGAAACGTCAATGATTCAAAAGGTTATACTCGACACGGATATTCTTTCGGCAATTATGCGGAAAAATCCTGCTGTAATTTCCAAAACCGTCACTTATCTGAGTATTTACAGACAGTTTACATTTTTTTCGTTCCCAAGCCCCAGCTTGGGAACGCACTTGCAGAGAAGCCCAGGCTTCTCGTAGAATAACCAGTACCCGAAGCTAGGGCTTCGGGCGCAGATGCGTTCCCAAGCCCCGGCTTTTTCTCGTTTTCTCGTTCCCAAGCCCCAGCTTGGGAACGCACTTGCAGAGAAGCCCCGGCTTCTCGTAGAATAACCGGTAACCCGAAGCTAGGGCTTCGG
>DYRK01000723.1 GCA_020718785.1 Desulfatirhabdium butyrativorans
GCCTGAAGCGAAAAATAAAAGACATACCGCCCTCCCCTTGCTCCGCCCTGTACGGCAGATTTATTCCGGAAACGTCGAACAGATTTTTATTTATTAAATATCAATATGTTATGTCGCAATGCCTGAAAAAAATCCCTATCGCAAAAAGATATTGACAGGCTTGACATCATGTATTACTCTGGAAAGTTATAGTATGGCTTCTTTATTTCCGAGTCGGTATTCATGGATTAGGTAAGAATGAGATTCGGAAATCTGAATAAAGGCTCAGAAAAACCTGACTGACAGGGAACCCGATGAACATATATGATACTCTGACTATTGACGGATTGCGGACGGATATTGGCAATGACGGATGAAAAGACTTCTCGTTAAAGGAAAAAAATATGAATATGAATATCTTAAAAATTGAATTGCCGTTCAGCTTATCTGAAGATGAGGCAAAACTGCTTCTTTCAGTAAAGCTTTATGAAGTCGGAAAAATAACTCTGGGTCAGGCTGCCAGACTGGCAGGGTTTTCAAAGCAGGCTTTTATTGACATCATAGGCAAATATAAGATACCCGCAATAAATTATTCTCCTGAAGAACTGAGAGAGGAACTCGGCCTTTGAAAGGAACTATAGTCGCAGACAGCACATGCCTCATCGGTCTGGAAAGAATCAATCATTTGCACATACTGCAAAAACTTTATGGAACTGTGACAATTCCGCCTGAAGTTGAAAAAGAATCCGGCATATTAAAAGACTGGATCAAAGTCGAGCAGCCGCACAATCTCTTACTCGTATTTTCTCTCAAACTGATATTGGATTCCGGTGAGGCTGAAGCAATTGCATTGGCATGTATGAAGGGAAACCGGATAATCTTAGATGATAAACAGGCAAGAAATATTGCAAAACGCATGAAACTGAATGTTATCGGAACAATCGGGATATTGGTCAATGCAAAAAATTCCGGCATAATCAAAGCTGTTAAACCGCTGATAGAAGAACTGGAAAGGAATAATTTTTATATCGGCGAGCATCTGAAAAATGAGGCGCTGGAAATAGCCGGAGAATAAATAACGGGATATGCGGATTGCCGGAAATCAAATTTCACTGCGTATCGGTCGGATGTTGCCGGAAGATTTCCGGCTTGAAACCGAGCAGATTATCGGAAAAAATAAATGAAGGAAGGCAGTTATGGCAGACAAGATACTCAGAATCGGCATAATATCCCGTAAAGAATATAAAAGAAGAACTTTGGCAATTGCCGGAGGCGAATACAGACCTAAGCGGGGAGAACCGAAAATCTGGTTCGAATCCCTGCAATCTCTGGCGCAGGTGCTTAATAATGAAAATCGTGAATTATTGAGGATTATACCGGAACAGAACCCCGGTTCTCTGAAAGAACTGGAAGCCGCCACAGGAAGAAAAAGCAGTAATCTGTCCCGCACTTTGAAACTGATGGACCGCTACGGAATTGTCACTTTGGAGAAGCACCGCAGGAATATCAGACCTGTTGTCAATGCAACGGAATTCAAAGTCGAATTCGGTCTTGACACTCTTTTTTATAAATAAATCAGACAGATTTTTCCCGTTCCTACGCCCCGGCGTGGGAACGCCTCCCCGGACGCCCTGCGTCCCGTGTCTGCACAGAAATAAATCCCTTCCGAATGAGACAGGCTGCCCTGCTGTAAGAAAAACATGCGGGGCAGCCTTGTCAGATCATACAGCGGGAAAGGGCTTCCGAGAAGAATTCGGCAATGATTCTTACGGCTTCAAGGCGGCATTCCGCCAATATGCGAAAGTTTCCAACTAATCTCCTGATGTTATAAACATACAAACATTTTCATCATGAATTTTAATGTTGAACTTTTTTCGATTGTGACTTATAGTCCGTAGCCTTATTGTCAACAACCGTATATTTTATCCTTTATGAAAAGGAATGATGATATACTCAAATTCGTTGGCAACAGGATTCGCAATATACGAAATTCAATCGGAATTTCTCAGGAAGAACTTGGCTTCAGATCCGATCTTGACAGAACATACATCAGTGATGTTGAACTCGGCAAAAGAAACATCAGCCTTATAAATCTTAATGCAATAGCTCATGCACTCAATGTTCAACTATATGAGATTCTATCAGATTATAAGATAACTCCAAAGAAAACATTAAATTTAAAAGATGACTTTTATATAATAAATAAGAAAATTGAAATTGAATGCGGTTTCACTGTATCGTCCGAAGATATTCAATTTGCAGCACTTATGACTTCCAATCAGCTTGAAGAGTTGCCCTTTGCACTTTTCCAAAGCATTAATTTGAAGGCTTTAAGCGGAATGCTTGGCGCACTTTTTGCCTTGTTTTTGGCAGAGCGAGTCGGCGGCATTGTAAATCCTATTGAAAAAGGACATCCGGATATAATACCTGAGTCCGGCAAGAATGCCAGTGAAGAACTTTTGAGAAATTATCCCGAAGGTCTGGAAATTAAATGCACCGTCGGCAATGTATCAAAAGGAAGCGATTTGGAGACAGGACAGAAAAGATTGCCGCAGCTGACCGGCATAACTTGGCAAGCCCATCACAGAGAGGTTGAAAGTCTTATGGGTCTGGTAACAGATTTTGCCGGAAATATCAGGGATGGAAAATTTTATCCTGCAATTACAGGTGTATTTTATGCCGGTCAGCTTAATATGTCAGATTGGGGAGAAATAAGCGGTACAACAGGAAGAAATACTAAAGTCACAGGTATGGCCGCATCAGGTAAAAGAAAAATGGGTGAGGGCTGGGTGTTGCTCCTCAACGATAACAGCTATATTGACAGATATAAAAAACTGCTGTCTTTCAATCTGTAACGATTCCCGCACGGTATCAGAATGTTTTATTACTACGGAAGAAAAAAGCAA
>DYRK01000107.1 GCA_020718785.1 Desulfatirhabdium butyrativorans
TCCGGGTTCCAGTCCGTCGAAACGGTAGTAACCCGACACGCCGTTGCGAGTATAGGCAGTTACCGTTGCGATCTGCTCATCGTCTGCAGAATAGCCGCCGCTACGGTCAGTATCTCTGTAGAGACGGACAATAACTCCGTCAATACCGCTTTCGATTTCCGGCTGATAAATCCCGTCACGGTCGGCGTCGTACCAGACAATGCTTCCCAGACTGAGATATCCGGGTGTCGGCATATCCGGGTAGAATCCGAAATTCAGCGTCAGATTTGTGTCTGCATTATTGTCTCCGTCATTGAGCGGTTCGCCTCCGATTGTGAGCGTGACCGCTTTGCTCACGGAACCGAAGCCCGGCATGCCATAGCCGTTATCGTCATTGAATACATCATCGTCAGGGTCTGCATTTCCGGGGCTGTCTGCATAGCCGTAAAGCAGTCCGCCGGGGGCAAAGTTCGCCGGATCAATCTGAACGATGTAGTCACCGGGTTCCAGACCGTCGAAGCGATAGTAACCCGATACTCCGTTATTGACAATAGTCGTAGTCGTGGCAATCCTTACATCGCCGGGAGTGTAGTTTCCGCTGTGATCTGTATCACGGTACAGATTCACGGTCACGCCGGTAATTCCGCTCTCGCTTTCCGGCTGATACACGCCGTCACGGTTTGCATCGTACCAGACCATGTTTCCCAGACTCAGCTTTTCTGCAAAATCATTCCATCCGGTAGCATCTCCGGTGTCGGGGCTGTCAGGATTGTCGCTGTAAACCGGATTCAGACCCGCAAGCGAGTCATCCTGCCAACTGCCGTCGCCGTTCTGATCCCACAAGGCCGATGCCCGGTTTTCCACTTCATGGACATCTGCGGGAACCGTAGTATTGAACCATATCTTCACCTGTCCGCCGTTTCCGGGGATACTGCCTTCCCAGACGACTTTATTGTTTAAGCTGTCATACCGGTAGTCGCCGTAATCGGCTTCGAGACTGCCTTCCACATATTTGACATTATCGGGAAGCGGGTCTTCGACATACACCAGCATGGCGTCTGCATTCCTGTCATTGATCCAGACCATTTCCCAGTAAATGACCGGATGCCCGCCTGACACGGTTTTATAAGCATTCGGCGGATCATAGATTCCCGGCTCCCATAGTGATACTACAACCGTAGGATCGTCTGTCGCAGGTGTGACCGGATCATCGGTTAATACGGCAGCGATGCCGTCTGCACTGATGCGTCCCTGATTTGGCAGTGCCGTGCCGTTAGGAATTTCTTTTGCGACTATGACTTGGAAGGTAAAAGAAATCCTTTCTCCGGGCTTCAGCGTACCGAAAGCAATAGCGACTTCTCTGTCTCCTGCGGCATTGCCCGATACTACGGTTCCGAAAGCATTGCTTATGCTCCCGGAAATCAATGACAGCCATCCTGCCGGAAGATCGCGGAACAGCACACCGGTAATATCTTCTGTGCCTGTATTCACAAGCGTCACGGAATATTCGAGAATATCTCCCGGATTCACAGCACCGCCGTTGTAATCCAATGCAGACATATAGGCTTTGATATAGGGTACAGCACCCTTCATCGCCAGAATCGTAGGATCATCGCTCAACGGCAGTGCCGGATCATCGCTGAGTACGGAAAATACTCCGTCGGCATTTATAACAGCCTGATTGAAAATCAGCGCATTATCCGGAGCGTTTTCAGCGATCTTTGCCTGAAATGCGATATCAGCAGTTTCGCCGGATTTCAGAGCGGCTATGACTACGGTCAGCGGTTCGCCTTCGCTCACGATTCCCTGACTGCTCGTCAAAGTTCCTGGAATCAGACGGGTGTAAACCGGAATGCTGTCTGTGAATATCAGGTTTTCAGACGTATCCGGTCCGGTATTGGCGATATGAATCCGATAAACGATCACATCTCCCGGTTCTGCGGATCCGCCGTTTATATCCGAGGCTGTTTTCACTGCCAGCAAACCCGCATCTGCCGAGATGCCGCCCACTGCTCCTATGACCGTAAAGTCATTGAGCGCGGAAGTTTCCGGGAAATCCGTGGGTTCGGGAGCAAAACCGGAACCGCTGACCCATCCCTGATTGAATATTCCCGCTCCGTCAGGTGCGTCTGCGTTCATTTTGGCCAGATAAGTTATTACTATACTTTCTCCGGCTCCGACTGAGCCGACATTTACCCGGATAGTATCGCTTCCGTCCTCGGAAACAGAGCCTGATGCCAAGCCTTTTGTGCTTTTGACAGAGCCTGGAACCAGCCGCAAATGTCTGTCAAGAGTGTCACTGTAAACCACACTCCCCGCTGTTTCTTTGCCTGCATTATAAATTGTAACAGCGTAATACAGCACGTCACCCGGCTCAAGGGTTCCGCCGTTTATGTCCGTAACAGTTTTTGCCGTGTTGGACAGATCAGGGCGGCCCGAGAGTTTATAACCGAAATCTATATTCAGGTTATCTTGGGACAGGTCTGCAATTTTTGTCACCGAATCGGGAACTCTGTCCATTTCAGCAAAGGGCCATGCATCCCGAGGCAATGTATCGCTGTTGACTTCCACCCGATAGGTTCCCGGAAGAAGACTGCTGAAACGGTAGTTGCCGTTTTCATCGGCGGCTGTTACTGCGACTGCACGCCCGGCTGCATTGTACAGAGTCAGCGTCACACCGGACAGTCCTTCGCCCGGAGTCGGATTTCCGTTGCCATCCGTATCTAACCAGACCAGATCGCCGATAGTAATAAGATGATACGGATACATGCCGGCATCGAGCGTGGGATTATGCTCACCTGCGGCTAATGTAACCGTCACAGTGCGCCCTGTCACTATATCAGCATCACTATCCGAAGCATCTGTGCATACAGGACAATCTTTGGCATCGGCAGTTGTGAAACGATAGGTATCGGGTTTCACGAATTCAACAGCATAGTCTCCCGGTTTCAGACCCGTAAAGATGTAGTAACCCGACTCATCTGTAGTCGCAGCCGCAATGACTCTGCCGGATGCCGGATCAGCCAGTCTCACGGTGATTCCGGAAATACCCGATTCGTCCGCATCCTGAATGCCGTTCCGATTCACGTCATACCAGACGTAATCGCCGAGACTTGCCGGTTTCACGCCCGGAATATACATACCTGCATCCGGTGCGGTATCGTTTTCACCTGACGAAAGCGTAATCCGTTCCGTGAGTCCGGTCGCAGTATCGGCATCGCTGTCCGCCGAATCGTCAGTTCCCTGATTCTGAGGAGCAAAACGGTATCCCGGAGGCAGTTCGAAATCGATTTCATAATCTCCCGGTTTAAGACCCGTGAAGGCGTAGTAACCCGATCCGTCTGTAGTAACAGTCGCAATAACATTGCCGGATTCCGGATCAGTCAGCTTCACAGCGACGCCCGCAATGCCGGGTTCGTCCGCATCCTGAATGCCGTCATGATCCGTGTCGTACCAGACGTAATCGCCTATGCCTGCCGGTCTCACGCCCGGAATATACATACCTGCATCTATCGTAGGATTATGCCCGCCCGCCGCCAATGTGACCTGCGGCGTGCGCCCTGATGCCGTGTCCGCATCGCTGTCCGCCGTATCGTCAGTTCCCTGATTCCGGAGAGTCATCTGATAGCCGTCGGGTTTCACAAATTCTACGGCATAATCTCCCGGTTTCAGACCCGTGAAGGCATAGTAACCCGACCCGTCCGTAGTAACAGTTGCAATAACATTGCCGGATTCCGGATCAGTCAGTCTCGCGGTCACGCCCGCAATGCCGGGTTCGTCCGCATCCTGAATGCCGTCATGATCCGCGTCGTACCAGACGTAGTCGCCGAGACTTGCGGAAACTTCCGCTCCGGTCTTGAATATGCCCGCATCCAGCGCGGAATCGTATTTGCCCGATGTCAGCGTGACCTGTGCTGTGCGTCCTGTAACTGCATCCGCATCGCTGTCAGCCGCATCGTCGCTGCCTCTGTTCTGCGGACTGAACGCATAACCGTCAGGCAGACCGAATTCTATAGTATAACTATCCGGAGCCAGACCCGTGAATTCGTAGAATCCCTTTTCATCCGTGCGGGTAACAGCAAGCGTTTTCCCGCTTGAATTGAGCAGTCTGACAGTCGCATCGGGAACTCCGGCTTCGCCTGAGTCCTGAATGCCGTTCTGATTCACGTCATACCATACATAATCACCGAGTCCGGCAGGTCTCACGCCCGGAATATACATACCTGCATCCAGCGTCGGATTATGCTCACCCGCCGCCAATGTTACCGAAGCCGTGCGGACTGAAGCCGTATCCGCATCGCTGTCCGCAGAATCGTCGCTGCCCTGATTTCTCAGAGTCATCTGATAACCGTCAGGTTTCACGAACTGGACAGCATAATCCCCCGGTTTCAGACCAGTGAATGCGTAGTAGCCCGAGCCGTCCGTAGTAACAGTTGCAATAACATTGCCGGATTCCGGATCAGTCAGCTTCACAGTCACGCCCGCAATGCCGGGTTCGTCCGCATCCTGAATGCCGTCATGATCCGTGTCGTACCAGACGTAATCGCCTATGCTTGCAGAAACCGCCGCTCCGCCTGTGAATATACCGGCATCAACCGTCCGGTCATCCTCACCCGAAGCCAATGTGATCAAACCGGTAAAACCGTCGGAAGTATCCGCATCGCTGTCTCCCGAATCCGAAGCATCCGGGTAATCTGCTGTCGTAAATTCATAGCCATCGGGCAAGTCAAATTTCACTGTGTAATCACCCGGAGCCAATCCGGTAAATTGATAGTATCCATGGCTATCAGTAGTAGCACTACTCAGCAGCACGCCGCCTTTGTCATACAGACTGACCTGCACATCGGGAATCCCAGCCTCTCCGGAATCCTGAACACCGTTACGGTTCAAGTCATTCCATACATAATCCCCTATGCTTGAAGGATTCACGCCCGGAATATACATACCTGCATCTATCGTAGGATTATGCTCGCCTGCCGACAATGTGACCTGCGCCGTGCGCCCTGAAACCGCATCCGCATCGCTGTCGGCAATATCTGCGTAATCAGTGGTTCCGCCCTGATTCTGCGATGTAAAGCGATATCCCGGAGCAGGATCAAATTCTACAACATAGTCTCCGGGAGCAAGTCCGCTGAAGTCATAATAACCGGAACCGTCCGTGCGGCTCGTGGAAAGAATTACTTCGGTATCCGCATCAATAAGATTCACGGTAACTCCGGCAATACCGGGTTCGCCGCTATCCTGAATTCCGTTGCGGTTCGCGTCATACCAAACCCTGTCACCCAGACTCGCCGGTTTCACGCCCGGAATAAACATACCTGCATCAAGCGTAGGATTATGTTCTCCTGCAGCCAGCGTGACCGGAGCCGTAAATCCTGTTCCCGCATCAGCATCACTGTCAGCGGCATCTGCGTAATCTTCGGTTCCGCCCTGATTCTGCTTAGTCATCTCATAGCCCGGACGCGGAACAAAGCCCACAATATAACTTCCCGGATTCAGACCCGTAAACGCGTAGTGTCCGGCTCCGTCTGTAGATGTGACCGCAAGGATTCTGCCGGTCAGCGGATCAATGAGATTTACAGTCACGCCGGCAATGCCGGTTTCGCTGCTGTCCTGAATTCCGTTGTTGTCTGAGTCATACCATACATAATCTCCAAGACTTGCCACACCTGTGACCGTTGCAGGGAACATTCCGGCATCCTCGGTCAGCCTGTTTTCGCCCGGAATCAGCGTTATCAAAGGAGTACGTCCAGTAGTCATATCCACGTCGCTGTCCGTTGTGTCGCTGCCGCGGTTCGGCGGAGAGAATACATTGCCCGGAATCAGGTCAAACAGCAGAGTATAACTGCTCGGAGCCAATCCTGTGAATTCATAATATCCGTCCTCATCGGTGAAAGTGCTGCTCAACAGCACACCGTTTTTGTCATAGAGGCTGACGCGCACATCGGGAATGCCTGTTTCATCGCTGTCCTGAACGCCGTCTCTGTCCCCATCATACCAGACAAAATCCCCCAGACTTGCCGGTTTCATACCCGGAATATAAATGCCTGCATCTATTGTGGGATTATGCCCGCCTTCTGATAGTGTTACTATTGAAGTCTGCCCTGTCCCTGTATCCGCATCGCTGTCTGACGAGTCATTTCCGCTGTTGTGCAAGGTGAAACGATAGGCAGGCAGCGGTTCGAAATCCACAGTATAACTACCCGCAGATAATCCGGCAAAGAGATAATATCCGGATCCGTCGGTTAAGCTTGTGGCAAGCACCTTACCCGCAGCATCCGTGAGATTCACCTTAACCCCGGCAACACCGGATTCGCCGCTGTCCTGAATCCCGTTCTGATTCTCGTCAAACCACACATAATCTCCGAGACTTGCCGGTTTCATGCCCTGAATAAACATGCCTGCATCCAATGCAGAATCATGTTCGCCCGAAGACAGTACGATTTGTGCAGTACGACCTGTCGCATCCGCGTCGCTGTCTGCGGCATCATTGCCACCGCTGTTCTGAAGCGTCAGCGTATATCCCTGATGAGGAACAAATTCTACGGCATAACTGCCCGGTTGCAAACCTGAAAATCCGTAGTATCCCGATCCGTCTGTCACAGTTTCGGCTTTGGTTCTGCCCGTAGCCGGATCAATGAGTTTCACGGTCACGCCCGCGATGCCCTGTTCCGCAGCATCCTGAATACCGTCCTGGTCCGTGTCATACCATACATAATCTCCGAGGCTTGCCTTGCCGGTGACCTGAGACAAAAATACCCCGGCGTCAATCGTAGGATTATGCTCACCCGAACCCAATGTCACCCGATCTGTGCGGCCTGTCACCGTATCCGCATTGCTGTCAACCGAGACGTTCCTACTATCCGTGCCATCCGCGTAATCTGCGGTTACGGTTGTAAAGCGGTATCCCGAAGGCAGCATAAACCATACCGAATAGTCTCCGGGTGCGAGTCCGGCAAATTCGTAGAAACCGGAACTGTCTGTTTCTGTGTCTCCGATGATTCTGCCGTCACTGCCTGATATAAGTTTCACCGTAACATCGGCTATGCCCGGCTCACTGTCCTGCTGAATGCCGTCGCGGTTCAGGTCGTGCCAGACATAATCCCCCAAGCTTGCAGGTGCAATGCCCGGAATATATATGCCCGCGTCTATCGTAGGATTATGTTCGCCCGCAGCCAGTGTTACCCGTTGAGCAAGTCCTGTGACCATATCCGCATCACTGTCTTTGGAATCAGAATCAGCCGACGAACCAACAGTAGTAAAACTATAGGTCGGCGGCAGAATAAACTTTACCTGATAGGCTCCGGGCAGCAATCCGGCAAATTCATAATAGCCGGTTCCATCCGTAGTTGCAGAAGCCAGAATACTGCCTGTGTCCGGATTCATCAGATTCACCGTGACTCCGGAAACGCCCGGTTCTCCGGTGTCCTGAACGCCGTCATGATCTGTGTCGTACCAGACATAATCGCCGAGACTTGCAGGTTTTACACCCGGAACTGCCATGCCCGCGTCCAATGTGAGATCATTTTCTCCGGCAGACAATACTACCGGCGACGTGCGCCCTGTCCCCTGATCTGCATCACTGTCCGCAGCATCACTGACCCCACGGTTTTGAAGCGAGAATTCATATCTCGGAGGCGCAACGAATTCTACAGCATATCCGCCGGGATCCAGTCCTGCAAACTCGTAGTATCCGCTCCCGTCAGTTTTTACTGTCACAAGCACTCTGCCGCTGACCGGTTCGATAAGATTCACGGTCACGCCCGCAATTCCTTTTTCGTCCGGGTCCTGAATGCCGTTCTGATCCGTGTCATACCAGACATAATCCCCAAGCCTTGCCGTATCTGTCAGCACGGGTATGATTATGCCAGCGTCTATCGTAGGATTATGCTCGCCTGCCGCCAATGTAACCGCAGTTGTGCGACCTGAAACCGGATTCGCATCGCTGTCAGCCGAGTCGTCTGACCCGCTGTCCTGCTTCGTGAAGATATAGCCGGGTGGGAGATCGAAGCGGACTGCATAATCTCCCGGCACGAGTTCCTTGAATTCATAGAACCCGGAAGCATCGGTATGAGTCATTCCGAGACTTGCTCCCGAAGCCGGATCAATAAGCCTTACTGTAACGCCGGCAACGCCGGTTTCTCCGGGTTCCCGAATTCCGTTACGATTAGTATCAGACCAGACATAATCGCCCAGACTGGCGAGTTCTCCGAGAGAGAGAATCAGCCCCGCGTCAAGAGTCGGATTGTAGTCTCCGGCAGCCAGTATAACCTGATCCGTTCGCCCTGTCACCGGATCCGCATCGCTGTCGGACGAGTCGTCTGACCCGCTGTCCTGTTTCGTGAATTCATAGCCTGCCTGAGCTTCAAATACTACCGCATAAATTCCCGGCATCAGTCCTTCAAAGAGATAATAGCCGGTCTGATCTGTAGCAGTGCTTCCCAATACTGCGCCGGTATCCGGATCAATCAGTTTTACGATGACTCCCGATGCTCCCTTTTCTCCGGAATTCTGAACGCCGTTGCCGTCTGCATCGTACCAGACATAATCGCCCAGCCTCGCTGTATCTTCGCTGCTGATAATCAGTCCCGCATCAATTGTGGGATTGTGCTGCCCCGCTGCCAATGTCACCGAGGGGCTGCGCCCTGTAAACGTATCCGCATCGCTGTCGGAGAAGTCTTTTCCGCCCTGATTTGCAAGAGTAAAATTATATCCGTCCGGCAGTTCGAATCTGACCGTATATTTTCCGGCAGGCAGTCCCGTAAATTCATAATACCCTGTCTCATCCGTATTCGATAGAGCAATCAGTGTTCCGAAAGAAGGATCAACGAGTCGTACTACTACTCCGGCAACTCCGGGTTCGCCTTCATTCTGGATTCCGTCCCGATTTCTGTCATACCAGACATAATCCCCCAGACCTGCGGGTTTTACGCCCGGAATATACATACCCGCATCCAATGTAGGATTATGCTCGTCTGCCGCCAGTGTCACCTGAGCCGTGCGTCCTGAAACCGCATCTGCATCGCTGTCCGAAGTATCGCTGTTTCCCTGATTCGAAGACGTGAAGCGGTATCCGGTCGGCAGACTGAATGACACCGCATAATTTCCGGGAGCGAGTCCTTCGAACTGATAGAATCCCGAGCCGTCGGTACGTGCTGTGGCGAGAACCGTGCCGCCGTTGTTTCTCAGGCTCACGGTAACACCGGAAATCCCGGGATCATCCGGGTCCTGAATCCCGTCGTTATCTGTATCGTACCAGACATAATCTCCGAGGCTTGCAGTACCGGCAGGCAAAGACAGACCTGCATCCGGCAGCATGATACTGTTTTCGCCCGGTGAAAGACTGAAGGGTTCTGTGACCGAAGAATGATAACCCTCCGGCGGTTCGAAAGACAGCGCATAACTGCCCGGCATCAGTCCGGCAAAGCTGTAGTAGCCGGTCCCGTCTGTCATAGATGTCGCAATAATTGTGCCGGTTTCCGGGTCCATCAGATTTACTCTGACTCCGGAAATCCCCTGTTCGTCCGAGTCCTGAATGCCGTTATGATTGGCGTCGTACCAGACATAATTGCCCAGACTGGCGGTCGGTTCCGAGCGGATAATGCCAGCGTCTATCGTAGGATCATGTTCTCCTGCCGACAATTTTACCTGCGCCGTGCGCCCTGTCACCGTATCCGCATCACTGTCCGCGGAATCCGTAGTATTACCGGAATTTGCCGTACTGAATCCGTAGCCCGGAGGCAGATCGAATTTGACGGTATAATCTCCCGCGGCAAGTCCCGTGAACTGATAGAAGCCATCGGTATTGGTAGTCACGGAACTGATCAGAATATTTCCCGTTCTATTATAGAGATTCACCTGGACGCCCGGAACTCCTGATTCTCCGGCATCCTGAACACCGTTCCGGTCATTGTCGTACCAGACATAATCGCCGAGACTTGCGGGCAGAGTGTTCGGAATATACATACCTGCATCCGATGTAGGATTATATTCGCCTGCTGCCAATGTGACCTGCGCCGTGCGCCCTGTCCCCGCATCCGCGTCGCTGTCTGTCTCATCAGTGGTAGTTGCGGAATTTGTTGCAGTAAAACGGTATCCGCCTGTGGGCAGATCGAATTTCACGACATAATCGCCGGGTTCAAGTCCTCTGAAAGCGTAGAAACCGTTGCCGTCGGTGATAGTTGCAGCCAGAGCAGTGCCGGTGAGCGGATTCAGCAAATTGACTCGGACTCCTGCTACTCCCGGTTCATTCGGCTCCTGAATGCCGTTACGGTTCATATCGTACCAGACATAATCCCCCAAACCGGCAAGCCCTGCCCAGGGTTCGGACAGACCTGCATCTATCGTAGAATTATGCTCACCTCCGGCCAGTGTCACATTAGCCGTACTGCCTGTAACCGTATCTGCATCGCTGTCTGACGAATCATTTCCGCCCTGATTTACGGGGCTGAAATTGTAACCTGCCGGCGGATTGAATTTCAACGCATAATCGCCCGGAGCCAGTCCGGTAAAGGCATAGATTCCTTCCGCATCGGTCATGTCCGTACTCAGTAGGGTCATGCCGCCGGCGTGACCGTACTCATAAAGATTGACTACGACTCCGGCAGCCCCGAGTTCTCCCGAATCCTGAATACCGTTATTGTTTTTGTCGTACCAGACCTTATCGCCGAGACTTGCCGGCAGCGTGTTCGGAATATATAAACCCGCGTCAATCGTGGGATTATGCTCGCCTTCTGCCAGCGTGACAGTTGCAGTTCTGCCTGAAGACATATCCGCATCACTGTCTGACGAGTCATCCGCACCGCTGTTCTGCGAAGTAATACTATATTCGGCAGGTTTCACAAACTCCACAGCATAATCGCCGGGAGTCAGATCGGAAAAGCGGTAATAGCCTGAACCCTCTGTCCGTGTAGTAGCAATTACAGAACCCGTGGCAGGATTCAGCAGATTCACTACTACGCCTGCAACGCCCGGCTCGTCTGAGTCCCGAATGCCGTCATGATCGCTGTCGTACCAGACATAATCGCCCAGACTGGCAAGCCCCTCGGCAGGATAAGAAGGAATCAGCCATCCTTCGGGCGAAAGTTCGTAGCCCGGAGGCGGAGTGAAGCGGACTGCATATTGAGCCGGCGGAAGTCCGGAGAAGTGATAGAAGCCTTCATCGTCCGTAATGCTCGTACTCAGCGGTCTGCCCGCTTCGTCATAGAGATTCACTGAAACCCCGGCAATGCCCGGTTCTCCCGGATCCTGAACGCCATTGCTGTTCAAATCCGCCCACAGCCGGTTTGAGAAAGTTTCAGGATCAACCCCCGGAATATAAACACCAGCGTCAACCGTAGGATTATGTGTGCCTGCTGTCAAAGGAATCGCAGCAGTTTTACCCGTAGAAACAGACGCGTCGCTGTCTGCAGAATCATTTCCGCCCATATCTTTGGGACTGAAATCGTATTCTTCGGGCAGCACAAATTTCACCGTATAATTCCCGGCAGGAAGTCCGGAAAATCCGTAGTATCCCGAACCGTCTGTCTTGCTTTCGGCAATCAGCCGGTTTGTAAAGGCTTCGAGCAACTGCACGGTGATGCCCGCGGCGCCCGGTTCATTGTCATCCTGTATTCCGTCATGATCGCTGTCATACCATACTCTGTCGCCGATACTTGCTGGCTGAGAGTTGGGAATAAACAGACCTGCGTCTATGGTCGGATTATGTTCGCCTCCTGACAGCTTGACAGTTGCGGTTCTGCCTGAAGACATATCCGCGTCACTGTCTGACGACTCATCCGCACCCTGGTTCTGCGAAGTAAAACTATATCCGGCAGGTTTCACAAATTCTAGCGCATAATTTCCGGGCTTCAGATAAGAGAATTGATAATATCCGTTTCCGTCTGTCTTAGTTGCAGAAATCACACTGCTGTCAAAGGGATTCAGCAGATTGACCGTAACACCTGCAACGCCCGGTTCGCCCGAATCCTGAACACCGTTGTTATTCAGGTCGTACCAGACATAATCTCCGAGGCTGGCAATCACGGTATTCGGGAGAGACATACCTGCATCCAGAGTGTCGTTGAACTCTCCTGAAGACAGCGTAATAGTAACAGATTTTCCGCTGACCGGATCCGCATCGCTGTCTGCCGCGTCATTGCCACCGATATTCTTAGGACTCAGTTCATAGCCCTCGGGAGTTATCCATTCGACCGAATAATTTCCGGGCGCGAGTCCGGTGAATTCATAGAATCCGTCAGCGTCTGTGACGGCACTGCTCAAAAGGCTTGCGCCGTAGTATAGATTCACGGTCACGCCCGGAATGCCCGGTTCATAAGTATCCTGAAGTCCGTTGTGGTTAATATCGTACCATACCAGATCGCCGATACCCGCCGGCATAGTATTACGAATGAACATTCCCGCGTCTGAAGTCGGATTATGCTCGCCGTCCGCCAACGTAATACTTCCGGTTTTACCCGTAGTTTTATCTGCGTCACTGTCGCCTGAGTCATCGCTGCCCTGATTTGCCTGACTCAGTTCATAGGCGGGACGCGGGGTGAATTTCACCTGATAGTTTCCGGGAGGCAATCCTGCAAATTCATAGAATCCCGAGCCATCGGTCTTGGTTTCGGCAAGCACATTGCCTGTAGCCGAATCGAGCAGATTCACCGTGATCCCTGCGATTCCCGGTTCTCCGGCATCCTGAATGCCGTTGCGGTTGATGTCGTACCAGACATAATCCCCCAGACTCGCCGGTTCGCTTCCCGGAGTATAAAGCCCCGCATCTATCGTGGGATTATGTTCTCCCGGAGCAAGTGTGACAGTCATAGTACGGCCTGTGGCTATATCAGCATCGCTGTCCTTAGTATCTGTCGAACCTGTGGAATCTTTGGCAGTGAAGGTATAGCCCGCAGGTTTGACAAATTCTACTGCGTATTTTCCGGGCGTCAGATCATAGAAGCGATAATACCCTGAACCGTCTGTAGCCGTCGTAGCAAGGACTTTGCCCGTAATGGGATCGAGAAGATTTACTTTTACTCCTGCGACTCCCGGTTCATTGCTGTTCTGAATCCCGTCCCGGTTGATATCATACCACACATAATCTCCGAGACTCGAAGGCATAGAACCGGACAGCCCTGCGTCTATCGTAGGATTGTGTTCTCCCGCAGCCAGAACTACCGAGGCTGTTTGCCCTGTCAACGGATCCGCATCGCTGTCAGCCGAGTCATCACTCCCTTGATTCTGCGAAGTGAGCGAATATCCCGAAGGCGGATTGAATTTCACCGTATAATTACCCGGAGCCAGACCGCTGAATTCATAGAATCCCTCCGCATCGGTCATGCTTGTACTCAGCAGCTTTGTACCGGTTCCGTCATAAAGATTCACCGTCACCGAAGGCACACCCAATTCGCCGCTATCCTGAATCCAATTAGAATTACTATCATACCACACCTTATCCCCTACACTCGCGGGCATGGTATCGGGAATAAATACTCCGGCGTCTAAGGTAGGATT